>CADCQE010000001.1 GCA_902803505.1 uncultured Lachnospiraceae bacterium
ATCACCTCATCGACAGGTTCCATCCCCATGATCAACTCGCACGGACAGGAGTGCATCCTTGCCTTTACCCCTGTCGCTGCCACTGCGGGATGGACACTGCTGGGCTTCGTGCCGGCGGAGGATCTCAAAATAGATATCGAAAACTGGCTGCTGCCCGGCGTCATTTCTGCGGGTTTATTGATTCTCTTCATAATTGACCAGGTTTTTATGTTATATTTGAACAGGCGCCTTCAGGTCGCGGTCAGGGAAGCAGAATCCGCGAATAAGGCAAAGACCGATTTTCTCTCCACGATGTCCCATGACATTCGCACGCCGATGAATGCCATCATAGGCCTCACAACCATTGCCGAAAAGAATCTGGGCGATGTGGAGTCGACAGGGGAGAGCCTTCGGAAGATCAGCCTTGCCAGCAATCATTTGCTGACACTGATCAACGACATCCTGGACATCTCCAAGGTGGAGAGCGGAAAACTGAAATTGAGTCCGCTGACCTTCTCCATAGTGGAAACAGTCGAGAATCTTGTAAACATCTCGCAGCCGATGATTAAGGAGAAAAAGCTTGACTTCAGCTTCCACATCCATCATATGGATAAGGAGTACCTGTATACGGACCAGCTGCGCCTCAATCAGATTTACATTAATATCCTGTCCAATGCCATCAAGTATACGGAACCCGGCGGGCGTGTAAGCGTGGAAATGTCCGAGGAGGAGAGCACTGTACCCGGCTGCATACGGCTGACCTATGTTGTTGCCGATACGGGCATTGGCATGAGCCGGGAATACATGGAGACCATGTACCAGCCCTTCTCGCGCCAGACGGACAGCCGGGTCAACAGCATACAGGGTACCGGCCTCGGCCTGGCCATTACAAAACAGATGGTCGATCTGATGGGCGGAACGATTGAGTGTCAGAGCAAGCAGGGAGAGGGGACATGCTTCACTGTTGTGCTGGACCTCCCGGAAGCCGAAAAGCAGCTGGATGAAATCCGGCTTGAGCGGATCAATGTCCTGATCGCGGATGGCGATGAGAGCTTCCTGCAAACGGCGGCTGATGAGCTTGATTCTCTGGGCGCTGCGGCGGAGCTGGCACGAAGTGGAGCAGAAGCGCTTGAAATGATTGCCCGCAGGCATGAGTCCGGCGAGGATTACAGGATTGTGATTCTTGCCTCAAGAATGCCGGATCTGGATGGCATTGAAACGATCCGCAGGATCAGGACGGAGCTTGGCGCGGCCAGCCCTATACTGCTGGTCTCCGCATACGACTGGTCAGACATTGAGGACGCGGCAAAAGAGGCAGGCGCAAACGGCTTTGTCGGTAAACCGGTCTTCCGGTCCACCTTCTATCACAAGTTCAATGAGCTTCTGGGCACGGAGACAAAATCCAGTGAAGCGGAAGACGATTATTCCGATTTGCATGGAATGCACATCCTTGTGGCGGAAGATATCGATGTGAACTGGGAGATCATATCCTGTATGCTGAGCATGTTCGGCATCACAAGCGAACGGGCTGAGAACGGACGTGTCTGTGTGGATAAGATGCGCATGGCAGAGGAGGGCAGCTATGATCTGATCTTTATGGACATCCAGATGCCGGAGATGAATGGTCTCGACGCAACCAGGGCGATCAGGAAGCTGGAGAATTCCTGGGCTTCTTCCATTCCGATTATTGCGATGACGGCAGATGCGTTCTCAGAAAATGTCACTGAGTGCCTGAATGCAGGAATGAACGGGCATATTGCAAAGCCCATAGATGTAAAACTAGTCATAAAGGAAATTCGCAGAATCAAAGAGAGGAGTGAACAAGAATGAAAAGAAAGATGTATGTGTGTGTGGCGGCGCTGATGGCTCTGGGCCTGACGGCATGCGGCTCTCAAAAGCAGGAGACGGCGACATCGACAGCGACAGCGACATCGACAGCGGCAGCGGCAGAGGAAGGCTTCCGGCCGTCTCAGGATACTTCCGCCAGCTGTAATATCAACGTTGCCGGCAATTACGACAACTTTGAGGCACTGGAAGCCGAATTTGACCGCTTCAATGAGTACTATCCCAATGTAGAACTGAAGTACACCAAGGTGGACGACTATAATAACATGATCGGCACGGTTCTCGGGGGAAATGATGCTCCTGACATCTATGTCGATCACTCCTGGATGTACGGCCGGGAGCAGTACAAAGCTTCCATCGATCACGCCGAGGATCTGTCTGATCCCTCGCTGGGTCTTGACCTGGACTGCATTCGAAGCAATATCATTCTGAATACGGACGATGGTACCCTTCCGATGGTTCCTGTGTTCTCGAACACTTATGGCATGCTGGTGAATAACGATCTTTTTAAGAAAGAAGGCCTGAGTGTTCCTACTACCTACCAGGAACTGGTGAAGGTGTGTGATGCGCTTCGTGAAAAGGGCTATAAAAGCCCGATGATGGGATTCACGAATGAGGAGACTACTTCGCTCTTCACATTGACGATCTATCCCTTCTTCTGCGGGACCGTGGCAAATGATGAAGAGGCTGTCAAAAAACTGAATGCGCTTGATCCCGCAGCAGGGGAGTATATGCGCCCCTCCCTTGAGAAGCTCGTGCAGTTCTTAGGCGACGGCTGTGTGGACCTTGATGCCTGTGCAGAGATTGAGAACAACTATGATGCCGTGATCCTCCGCTTCTTCGAGGGCGACGTGCCTATGATGGCGTGCTCCGGAGATACTGTCTCCGGGACAAAGAAGAGGGAGAGCCGTTCCGAGGCATTCATCGCCAACCCATTTTCATATACATTTGTCCCGGTTCCCATGTCGGACGAAGGCGCTTATTTCCTCGATATGTCAAATCTGCAGTTCTCCGTCAATAAAGAAAGCCCGGACCTGGACATGGTCAATGAATTCATGCGTTTCCTGGTCACTTCAGAGGAACTGAACGAAATGGCGCAGACCAAGGGACTTATGTCACCGACCAAAGACCTCTCTTTCGACAACATGTATGCGGCATTCGGGGATGTACCGGAATCCCGGATCCTGTCCCCGGAAGTCATCGGTCTGACGGATGATGCCGTGATACAGCTGAGGCAGGCGGTTTACGGAGTTGCAACCGGCGCAATGACGGTGGATGAGGCGATTGCCGGCTATGGCACTTTTACCAAATGAGAGATGGATGAGAGGTTAGAAGGGGCACTCACCTGCCCGGACGGATCAGGCTTCACAGACAGCAGAACGTGTATGTATGATGAGAGAAAAGAACTATGAAATGACAATAAAGGCGGCGTTTATCGGCTATGTGGTGCAGGCCATTGTCAATAATTTCCTTCCGCTTTTGTTTATACAGATTCAGACGGAGTTTGCGGTCCCGCTGACACAGATCACATTGCTGATCACGATCAACTTCATGATACAGCTGATGATTGATCTGTGCTCTACCCCTGTGATTGAGAGAATCGGTTACAGAGCGGCAATGATTCTCTCAAATATATGTGTCATAACCGGCCTCATGCTGCTGACCGTTCTTCCGCAGACCGCAAAGACGCCTTTTAATGGGATTCTTGCGGCGGTATGTGTTTATGCTGTAGGCGGCGGGCTGCAGGAGGTACTTGTAAGCCCGATTGTTGAAGCCTGTCCGACAAAGAATAAGGAGGCCGCCATGAGCCTTCTGCATTCTTTCTATTGCTGGGGACACGTGGCTGTTGTCCTGCTGAGTACGATTTTCTTTCGATTTGCAGGCATTGACAGATGGCGCATTCTTGCAGCCTTATGGTGCATCATTCCCCTTATTGACCTCGTCCTGTTTACATTTGTCCCGATTGCCAGACTTGACAATGCCGGAGGACAGGGTGAGTCGAAACAAAAGAGCATCTTCAGACAGAAGCTTTTCTGGATTATGATGCTCATGATGCTTTGCGCCGGGGCATCGGAGCAGGCTGTCAGCCAGTGGGCATCGGCATTCGCTGAAAAAGGACTTGGAGTGTCCAAACAGCTTGGAGACCTTCTGGGACCGATGCTCTTTGCTCTTTGCATGGGAACTTCAAGAACCATATACGGAGTAAAGGGCAGCAAGCTTGACTTAAAGAAGTTCATGTATGCCTCAGTGCTTCTTTGCGTTTTGGCATATCTTGTGATCGTGTTTGTGCAAAATCCGGTGATCACACTGCTTGGCTGCGGACTTGCGGGCTTTGCAGTCGGAATCTTCTGGCCGGGGACATTCAGCATGGCCTCGTCAGGGGTGAAGAATGGCGGCACGCTCATGTTTGCCTTGCTGGCGCTTGCCGGAGACCTGGGATGCTCGGGAGGTCCCACTATGGCAGGAGCAATCATGTCTGCCACAGGCGGCAATATGAGAATCGGGATCGGTGCGGCGATGATCTTTCCCATCCTGATGGGAGCCGGCATCTTTATGGCAAAGCGTTCTGCTCCCGGGACAGTAAAGTAAGGAACAGCTGAATTGTTGTAAGCAAATAGGAAAGAGAGGACATAGCATGCTGCACAATACTTATGAACGCGGACGCCTGGTGGGCTTCAGCCAGGAGGATGTAGAACAGGTGTTTTTGGAGGCTTATGAGAACGGACTGGAGGCAGCGAAGGAAGGCAAATGTGCTGACTACATCCCGGAGCTGGCCAAGGCGGATCCCCGCGCTTTTGGAATTTTCGCACTCGATGAGCATGGGAATGAGCTCACCTACGGAGATGTAGACACCCGTTTCTCCATACAGTCCATCTCC
>CADCQE010000002.1 GCA_902803505.1 uncultured Lachnospiraceae bacterium
CTGCATTGACTGCCTTACCGACAGCTTCTGCCAGCCTCTTAGTATTGCCTGTTTTTGTGTAGTATCGCACCGCAATCTTCATAATCGCAATCCCCTATTTCTTAAGCTCGGCCGCAACTGCCTCGCGCACTTCGCTCATGTCAACAGTAGGCTCAAAACGGGCAATGACATTTCCGTTGCGGTCCACAAGGAACTTGGTGAAATTCCAGCCAATGTAAGTCTTCTCCCCGTATTTTTTGTTGTTCATATCTGCAAACTTCTTAAGCGCCGCATTCTTCAGGCCCTTGCCGAATCCGGTGAAAGGCTTTTCCGAAGCGAGATATGCGAACAGAGGATCCGCGCTGTCACCATTGACGTCGATCTTCGCAAACTGCGGAAACTCCGTCCCGAATTTCACCGTGCAGAACTCATGGATCTCATCCCCGGATCCCGGAGCCTGGTTTGCAAACTGATTGCAGGGGAAGTCGAGGATCTCGAACCCTTGCTCCTTGAACTCCTTATACATGGCCTCCAAAGGCTCATAATGTGGCGTGAATCCGCACCCTGTTGCAGTGTTGACAATAAGCAGCACCTTCCCGGTATAGTCGCCCAGGCTCACGTCATTCCCTTTTCTATCCTTAACAGTAAAATCATATACAGACATTTTCACATTCCTCCTCGTTTCTTCATGATCCATTCTTTCTTGCCTTTTCTTCATCCAACATTTTATATAAAGTCTTATAAAGTATTGACGCCTCTTCCGTTGTCAGATGGAATTCCCGTGACATTGATTCCGGGACGCAAAGGGCCTGGTCCCGCATCTGCTCTCCGGCATCGGTAAGGGTAATGACAAGGCTGCGCTCATCGCTGCTGTCCCTGCTTTTTTCGATATATCCTTTGGCTTCAAGCTTTTTCAGGAGCGGGGCGATTGTGTTTGATTTCAGACACAGCGCTTCGCACAGGAACTTCTCATTTACCTGCTTTTCCTCCCACAAAACCATCATCACGATATACTGCGTATAGGTCAGATCCAGCTTGTCAAGCAATGGCTTGTATTTTCTGGTGATCATATTTGAGACAGCATACAGCGGAAAGCACAGTTGGTTTTTCAATCTTAGTGAAGCATACTTGTCATGCATAATTCCTCCGGCAGAAATTTATATCGCGCGCGATTCAATGATGTCATTGTATCGCGCGCGATATTATTTGTCAATGCTTTTCTTTTTTTATTGTAGTTTTTATTCAATGACAGATCTATTCAGCATCACTTCCCGAAGTTCTCGTTAATGATCTCCCTGGCTACCCTTCCGTGCTCCAGCACAATCGTGCGCTGTGCCGCTTCGGCCACTTCCGGGTCGTGTGTAACGACAATCAGGGTCGTTCCCTCATTGTGAAGCTGGCGAAAGAGGTCGAGGACGATATTCTCATTTGTTTCATCTAAGTTTCCTGTCGGTTCGTCAGCGAGAATGAGCTCCGGATGATTGATCAATGCGCGGGCGACACACACGCGCTGCTGCTCTCCGCCGGAAAGCTGGCTGGGCAGATGCTTTGCCCTCTCCCTCAGACCGACCCGCTCCAGTGCCTCGAGCGCCTCTTCTTCATCCGGCATGGAATGATAGTATTGGCTGACCATCACATTCTCCACGGCAGTCAGATAAGTCACCATATGAAACTGCTGGAAAATGAGCCCGATCTTGTCCCTCCGGATATCCGTCAGCTTCTTCTGGGGCTCTTTTGAAATGTCCACACCGTCGAGAAGCACTTCCCCCAAAGAAGGCTTGTCCATACAGCCGATGATATTCATCATGGTGCTCTTCCCGGAGCCTGAGGGGCCCATGATGGCTACCCACTCGCCCTTCTCGACGCGGATGCTGACATCATTCAGTGCTTTCAGGTCCCCGTATATTTTTGAAACATTCTTCAGTTCAAGCAGAGCCATATCCTTATTCTCCTTTCAGTACGATTGCCGGATCGATTGCCACGGCACGCCTGATGGGCAGCTGGCACGATGCAGCCGCAACAGCCATGGATACGATGATCGTGACAGGCAGCAGAAGCGGCTGGAACGCAATGGAAGATCCAAAGACATTGATGCTGACCACCTGCGCAAATACAAAACCGAGAACCGCCCCCATGAGACCGCCCAGTCCGCCGAGGAACATACCCTCTCCGAGAAATTCGCTTCGAATGGACCTGTCCGATGCTCCCAGCGCTTTCCTAAGGCCGATCTCCCGGCGTCTCTCCGAGACCACGGCCATCATCGTCGTCGACACGCTGATCATGGTAAGGAGCAGCACGACAACGGTGACCAGAAAGACCAGAGCCTGCAGTTTTCCGAGCACGGAGGCCTCCGAACGGGTGACCCGCTTGACAAGGCGGGGGGTTACCCCGATGTTCAGGTCCGTAATACTGCTGCACAGGGTTTCCAGCTCATCCGATGGCGCAGAGATGGAAAGCTCAGCCACATCCAGCAGCTCATCCCCCGTCAGTCTCCCAAGGTCAGTAAGTGTCATGTAGATGTAGGATTCCTCTTCACCGCCTGTTGACAGGATGCCGGACACTGTAAAATGCTCCCTGTTCTCCACGGGAACCGCATTTTCCGCAGAGACTGTTCTGTTTACTGCATCCACCACTGCCTGGGATGAGATTGTCGCCCCGGAGACGGCATCGATCAGACCGGTATCCTCTCCCTTGCCCTGCTCTTCCGATGCAGTCCCGGATAATCTTAAGGGCAGGGATTTTCCGATAAACTGGTCAAGAAATGCCTGGTCTGTCCCGACATTTGACCCGATTCCGGGAGTCTGGGAGGAGGAATCCACTTCTATAGAGGAGATCTTTTCGTCCTCGTCAAGTGAGATGCTGACCTTCAGGATGGCCTTGTTAAAGCCTTCCGCGCTTCCGGACAGAAGCGCTCCCTCTTCTGCCCCTTTAGAGCCGGTATTGCCGCTGTCTGCAGTCTGTTTATAAGACAGCTCAATGGAACTGCCTGTCTTCAGACCTATCGTCTCAGCGATCTCTTTCCCCACAAGGATTTCCCTGGTATTCTCGGGATATGCGCCTTCTACACTGAAATAGGGGCTGGTTTTCAGGACCTGGGTAAAATCCGTGCCGGCACCTGTAAAGGACTGCTGGCGCGAAGGCATATCCAGCCTGACATATCGGTAAGGCGTCGCCCCTACCAACTCCGAATCCGGCACCATATCAAGAACCGTCTGAACCTTCTCCCATGTCAGGGGTGTCTCCCCTGACGGAAGAAGAATCATATTTGCACCGTAAGAGCGGAACTGCGCTCCCATTTGGCGGGGGACATCGTAATAGATTGTCACGAGCCCGGACAGGATCGTGGCTCCCACCGCTATGGAAAGGAGTGCGATCAGCATACGCGAACGCCTGCGAAGAAGCGATGCGGTGATCATCCGCAGAAACATTTTTCGTCTTGTCATCATTTACTGACCTCCATGGAGCACCTCCGCCGGCCGAAGCCGAAGCACCATGCGGATTGCCGGCAGGCTTCCCGCAAGTGTAACCATAAGGATCAGGGCCGCGACAATCGGGATGACCCTGGCTTTCATTTCGATGGCAGATCCAAAGACACTTTGACCGATCAATTGTGCAAAGCCGAATCCCATGAAATATCCGGCGACGCCGCCCAGGAGTGCAGTCACCAGAATCTCTGTCATAATCACCCCCGTTATGGAACCGTCCCTTGCCCCGATTGCTTTTAAAAGCCCTATCTCTTTTGCGCGCTCCATCACACTGGCCGTCACGAGATTACTGATCCCAAGCGCGGCACCGATCAGGCTGAGGGCAGTGATCAGGATCATGAGAAGCCGCGTCTTATCGAGAATCGTGCCTTCGCTCTCCGCAACCTGGCGCACAGCAGCGGCAGAAGATCCCGGTATGGCTTCCTGGATCTGGTAGCAGATGGCGCTGACATAGGCCGTGCAGTACCAGGTCTCATAATCACGGCTGCTCAGTGCCGCGGGATTTCGTGCTGCCCGTTTCGCAAGTTCATTGTCCGGCGTCGTCAGAGCGGATACTTCTACGGTGGAAACCTTTCCTTTCCGGTCCGTCAGCTCCTGAACAAGGCTTAAGGGAGCATAGATCTGCAGGTCTTCATCCCCGCCTGCATCAAAGATGCCGCTGATGGTAACGCTTGTTTCTTTTCCGTCTGCGCTAAGCGTCACCTGGTCGCCGGCCTTCCATCCTTCCTGAGCTGCAATAAGTGTTCCGGCCATGATTGAGGAGGCCGCGGATTCTTCCGATTCATCCAGCCATGCTCCGTCTGTAATATCCCACCAGGAACGCATGCCGGTGATGCCGGCATCCAGCTCTTCACCGGTAGGAAGAGAAAGATGGTGGTGAAACCATGTCCCGCATAGCTGAGCTTTCGTCCCGTCTGAAAGAACTGCTTCTGTTGTCAGAAAAGGTGTGAAATCCACGATATTGAAAGCCCAGAAGATGGTCTTCAGCTTCGGCAGGTCTTCTTCGTTCAGGTAAGATACACTCAATTGTTCTCCCTCTCCCGCATCATAGATCTCCGAGAGCAGAGAGGAGTCCTTAGGCTTCACAATGATATTTGCACCGTAAGTCTTTAATTCCTGGTTCACCTTATCACCGACATCCCACATGACATTCAGCATGCCTGTGGCAAGAGATGCCCCCAGCGCTATGGTAAAGGCAATCAGCAGCATTTTCCCTCTCTGGTGAAACAGGACGCCGCGTATCATTTTAAACAGCATATTTCTCCTCCACGGTCATTTAAACTCTTTCTCCCCGGCTTCCAGATCCCCAATGGCAAACACCAGGTTCCCATCCCTTACCTCATAGGAAAGCGGAATCGGATTGCATCCGCCTTTAAATCCAATCGTATTGATATTCATGACAACATCACAGCGCTTGCAGATGACCTTCCCGTTATTCTCGTAATAACCGGCATTCCCACATACTTCACAGGCATCAAGACCTGTCCCAAAGGATGCGCTGCCGGGTTTCTTCACGACAATCCACCGCACATTCACATCATTCTTAGTCCGATACTCGAAGCGGTGCAGATGCCCGTCGCTTACTTCGTCCATAGGGACGAGAATGCTGTCGTCTTCCACGGTGTAGGTTTCCGGTTCCGACAAAGACACTTCTCTCATATCATAGGCCTTGACTGCACTCATGCTGACTACGCAGACAGCAAGAAAGATCAGGGACCCAACAGCCTCTCTTCTTCTTTTGCGGTTTCTGGCCCTCAGCTTCCTCCGCTGGGCGGGATTGTCATACGGATCCGTAATCCGGGTATTCTCAGCAAAGAAAAAGACCGCAAGAACAAATACCGCAGCAGCAGTAATCCAGATAAAATCCATTGCGTGGTCAGAGCTGAAGCGGACCAGCGCGTATGCCCATCCATGGCGGTCTTTCTCAAACTGTACCGGCCAGTTCAGCCACTTTGCGCGGTTCACCCACGGTGCAAAAAAACGGCACAGACAGTAAAATGCATTGACAGAAGCAGTCACTGCAAGAATGATCAGCGGCAGGGATTTCTTTTTCATAGAAAGAGCGCATTCAGAAAGAAGCTTTGCATAGACTGCCAGGATCAGGAATGCCAATGCCCAGCCAATCAATCTCTGGAAAAAATACCAGGACAAATATCCATTCCCCATCGTATTAAAGGTAAATGGATAAGCAATGCTTCCGGGAAGCGTATAAAAGATCCATATGAAAGACAGGCCCGCGCCAAAGAGAGAAGGAAGGATACCTCCCGCTTTTTCTGTCTTCCCTTTGCGTTCACGGTAAACATACATCAGCAGCAGATATGCGGCCGTAAGCAGAACAATCCCGATATAGATCTTATGGTTTAAACGGCTGGAAACAATTTTGTTCGTAGTATTCTTAACAACTGCCAGGGCGACAGACGAAGCGATGCCAAGAGCGATCCCGCACCAATGAATCCGCAGTCTTTCCTTCCCAAACCGGTCTCTCGTCACAGCATGAATCAGAGTGACCAGGGTAACCGCAACAAAGAGATCCTGAATGACCATCCAGATATACTTAGACAATTTCCAACCTCCTACTCTCGCAGCGACAAGAAACGAATCCTTCAGGGCGCTCCGAATGACTCAGCCTAATGAGCTCACTGCTTTCACAGCACAGAACATCGCAGTGTCATAACCGGACTCATTGAGCTCTGCCGCAAGCTTTTCGTCAGTCACCAATTCCAGATCCATTCTTGCCCCCGATACCGCGTACTGCGGCTGGGCATCGTCAGTGGGACGCACAGCATACATAGCCGTAGCTGTTCCGGTGCGTTCCAGGTTAGAGCGGGTCTGGTTTTCTTCCAGTCCGAGCATAAGATAATACGTATCGCCCTCTTTCAGCATGCTATATACAAAGTAAGCAAGTTGGGGGGTTCCATCTTCATTTGCGGTTGCTACCGCATAAAACCCGTTGAAGCTGTTAATGGCATCCATCAGTTCATCACCGGATATTGCATAATCCGTGTAGAAATCATTCACCGAAGCACTGCTTACAGCATCTGTTGCTGCAGATTCTGCTGTGCTTTCTGCAGATGCGTACGCCGGTACAGCAAGTAACAAGGACATAGCGGCTATGGAAGCCAGAATACATTTTTTCACAATTCCTTCCTCCCTCTATTTGTCATGTTTTTCTCGACGTTACTATTCACGACCCCTCTCGATGGAAAATGCTGACATGTAATACCCCGCATATCACACGTCAGCAGATCATTCCATATAGGATGTTCTCAGAATTTTCTCTTACCACTCCTTGACGAAATTCCAACCTGTCCAGGTTGCTTCAAGCGGCTCTTCCCAGAAACCGTCCGCTTCTACACCCGTCTCGGAGTCCACATGGAGCAGGTATCCGTTTTCAGCCGGGCTCTTGATGCTCAGCTTGATATCATATTCGCCTTCTTCCAGTGCGATATTGTTGCCGTAGTGAGGACCATCGGAAGCAGCCATGGGCATCATGGAGCCGGTGAGAACTTCCTCATCAGTGCCGGCCTTATAGATTGTGTAGTCAATGCTCAGATAAGGAACCCAGCCATCAACCGGGAAGCTGTAAGGATTCTCATTCGCCGTAAGATCCACTTCGATGTGAAGGTCCGAACCCTCCTTCGGTGTGGCCTGATCTACCGGAGCCATATCAACAGGCTGGAAATACACCATGCTCATGGTCATGAAGTCCACTTCCTGTTCTCCTTCTACGCCAAGCTCATACTCATCAAAGCCCGCTCCATCATCAGCGAACGCAGCCGCCGGAACACTGGCAACCATGGCACCGGCCAACAGAATTGCAAGTAATTTTTTCATTAATCCTTCTCCTCCGTTTTCATCATTTCTTGTAGCAAGGGAACCATCCCGCGGGGGGAGATGTCCCGAGACACCATCGTTACATATGCCCGTCTGTGCGCCGGTCAGACCGTTGAAACCTCAGCCTGTGCCTGTTTTTCTATGCTCATTTTGCGCTCATATTCTTCCGTCAGTTCTTTTCGCAGGGCATCCATCTTTCCGCGGTAGTGGGCGATCATGAAGGTAATCAGAAGAATGATCGCAAGAATCAACTGAGGAACCAGCGTCTCCAGATACGGATAGATTCCGAAGATCTGGATGATATCATTTTCCGGTATACCCGGCACGCGGAGAACCAGGTCAAAGACATTTCCTTCCGCGAGTTCCTTAATTCCGCTGCCGAGGAAGCTGACGCACATGACAGCCATCAGGATGCTGGTAGCCGTAAAGAACACCTTGATCGGAAGCTTGATGGAAAGCTTTGTGATGGCAAAGTAAACAAATACCAGCAGCACGCATCCGGTACCGAATCCTGCCCAGACCATGCCTGCATTTCCTTCACTGAGCATGGGCTGGTAAAAAAGGACAACCTCTGCGCCTTCACGAAATACACTCAAAAATGCTGTGAACGCCAGGGCCATGCCACTGCCCATGGCTACAGACGACTGCACTTTTCCATCTATATAGCGGCTCCAGGACGCTGCCTCTGCTTTGGAAATCATCCAGTTGCTTACATAGAACAGCACACACACCGCAATCAGAGCCGTGATCCCTTCGATCACCTCCTGGCTCTGGCCGGCACCGACCCACACCTGCTTCAGGTAAGAGAGCAGCCCTGCCGCAGCAAAGCTTGCCACAATGCCAAGTACTGCACCGATGTACACGTTTTTAAGGATTTTACTGTTGCCGCTCTTTGTCAGGTACGCGATGATAGCGGCGATGATCAGAATGGCTTCCAACCCCTCGCGGACTATGATGCCGAAGGCTGCAAGGTACGTGAGCCATCTGGGATCTGACGGTTTGGCGCTCTCCGCGGCTGTTTCCGCAGTTTCTGTCTGAAGCGCTTCTTCTGCTGCATTCTTTTCTGCTTCCGCCTGTTCATCCAGTTTTTTCGCCAGCTTCAGGATATCGTTCTTCGCCTTGTCAGTACTTGTCCGGTATTTGTTCTTCTGGTATTTCTCTTCCCCTTGGGCAATCAGGCCTCGAAGCTTCGAAAAATGCGCATCCATCTTCTGGCGTTCCTCCAGTGACAGATCCGTATAGATCTTATTGCTTAAGCCGGACTCCTCATAAATGGAATAATAGGCTGTATTGACATTATCCAGGGCCGCCTCGAAATCCTTATCAAGGTAAGCCATATAAGAAGTGTCCAAGGTTTCCTTGATCAGTGTTGCCGCCTCATACCAGTTGTCATATTTCACCTGGGCATTCGGATCCGCCGCCAGGTCTGCATAGGGATCCTCACTAACCAGCTCTCCGTGGAGATAGTATTTCATCTCCGTCACAGGTTCTCCGGCCATTTGCGCCAGCTTGTTCCCATCTTCACGGATCATGCTTTTCAGTTTCGTGAGGGAAGCCCTCACTTTTGTCTTTGTATCAATATCCAGTTCTTCTTTTTTCACATTTGCCTTGCACGTAGAGAACTGCATCTCCACTGCATTTTTCCGGTTCCCGGAGATATAGCTCATGGTCTGCCGCTCGAATCCGGTTACCTCATAGACACGGAAGTAGGCATCATTCACGGAATTGTATGCTTGTTCGGTATTTCCCTCCAGATAGTATTCAAAGCCGGCATCCAGATACTTGTCGATCTCATCCGCGGCAGCCCCCCACCGGCCCGCACTCCCGCTTCCGCTTTCTTCCGCATACGCAAAAAAGGAACCTGTTGTCATGAACACAATAAGGGTCACTGAAACAAGGGCTATAACTCTGCGTAAAAATCTTGTACCCATTTTATACATGCCAAATTCCTCTTATACTCCCATTATCACTATTAGATACATCTAATTATAAGGCTTAAAAACTCCCGGGAACAACTCCCCCGGGGACTGGAAATGTGATTAGAACTTGTTAATTCTTGTTTAGTATAGTTAGATAGCATTAATCTGTCAAGCATTTTCTTATATTTCGCGGGCAGGCAAGGCGCGGAGCGCCTCTAATCGACCACTGTTGTGGGGATCGATATAGCGAAGGCAGTATGAATGTGGTAACATGGTACTTGCTGAAAGTGATTCAATTATTTATCGTCAAATAAGTTTTATGAATAGAGGAGTGGCATTTATATGGATAAGCTGAAGAACCCGATTATTCCGGGTTACTACCCCGACCCGAGCATCTGCCGCGTGGGGGATGACTATTATCTCGCCTGCTCAAGCTTTGAGCTGTACCCGGGAATTCCTCTCTTTCACAGCCGGGATCTGGTTCACTGGGAGCAGATCTGCAATGTCATGACGGAGGAAAATGATTTCCACATGGAGAAAAGTTACGGAGCCAATGGCGTTATGGCCCCGACGATCCGTTATAATAATGGGTTATTCTACATAATAAACGCCAATTTTGCAGACAAGGGCAATTTCATTGTGACCGCGAAAAATCCGGCGGGTCCCTGGTCGAAGCCTCATTATCTGGACGATGTTCCCGGCATCGACGCCTCTATTTTCTTTGACAATGATGGACAATGCTACGTAATCGGCACGGGCAATGTCTGGGACAACGGTACCGGTGTGAAGGAGCGCGGCATCTGGCTGGCAAAATACGATATTGAGAACTTCCACATGGCCGGAGAGCCCTACACGATCTGGAACAGTGCGCTTCGAGGCGCTTCCTCGCCGGAAGCTCCGCATCTCTATCATATCGGAGAGTACTACTACCTGGTGATTGCAGAGGGCGGGACAGAGCATTACCACAGTGTAACTGTTGCAAGAAGCAGGGAGCTTTTCAGTTTCTATGAGGGAAATCCGGCGAATCCGGTGCTGACGCACAGACATATGGGATTCCGTGCCCCCATCATCAATGTGGGCCATGCGGATCTCATCGACCTGCCTGATGGAAGCTGGTATGCAGTCTTTCTGGCCTCCCGTCTCATCGAAGGGGTATCGAAAAATCTTGGGCGCGAGACCTTTATCTGCCCGGTGATCTGGGAGAGAGACTGGCCGGTCTTTACACCGGAGACGGGAAAGGTGGAGTGGGAATATGAAGCTCCTGCTTCTCTTCCTGAGACCGTCTATCCGAAGGAAGCCTCCCGCGATGAATTCGACACGCCGCTTCTTCCCTTATATTGGACTTTCTGGGGGAGGCCGTATGAGAAATACTACGAGAGCGGAGACGGAAAGCTCTCCATCCGCTGTATCCCGCAAAGGATGAATGAGGAGCTTCAGCCGGTACGGTTTGGCAGTCCCAGGGACTGCTCGGCGTACGCCGCTTTCATCGCGAGGCGCCAACGGCAGCTCAGAGCGACTGCGACGACCTGCATGCATTTTCTTCCTTCCGGCACGGAAGAAGCCGGCCTCGCTGTTGTGCAGGCCTTTAACCATCAGCTCAGGATGTGCCGTTGTGTTTCAGAAGGAAAGCAGCTGCTCCGCGTCCTGCAGATCACTGCGGATTTCAAATCCTACCCGTATCTGCCCGGATTCGAGTCTGAAACCATTGAGAAGGTTCTGGCGGAGATACCCTGGGACGGTGAAGAGATCGTTCTTCGCATTGCAATGGATCAGGAGGATTTCCATATCCTTTGCGGGAGCTCCGAGGATGACTTGCAGGAGCTGTGCGAGTTTGACGGCCGGATCATCAACCCGGAGAAGGTGGGCTGCATGACCGGTACCATGATCGGTATGTACGCCACTGCAAACGGTGCTGATTCCGACAACAAAGCCGTCTTTTCGTACTTTGAGCTTGACCAGTAAGCGCCCAAAGGAATCATTTTATATCCGTGATTCCCGGCAGAATACGCTCGGGTACACATGAATACAACGGCCCTCAGCCTTTCAAAGGCTGGGGGCCGATTCTTCGGTTCTTCCGATCGTCTTTCAGCAGGATCTGATTCATCTGAACTTCACCGCTGTTCCGTAAGCCATCACTTCGGCAGCACTCTGCATGATGGAAGACGATGCGTAGCGAACTGCCACAATTGCATCCGCCCCAAGACTCGCTGCTTCTTCCACCATTCGCTTTGTCGCGAGCGCTCTGGCATTGTTCATCATCTCATTGTACTTGGTCAGCTCACCGCCAACAAGTGTTTTCAGCCCTGAGCCTATGTCACGAAAAGCGTTCACTGTCTGAATTGTACTGCCTTTTACCATCCCGAGCATTTCAAGTTCTTTTCCGCTAATCGAATCAGTAGTTACTAAGATCATCTTCCTCACCGCTCCTTATCTCCCGAATACGGGTCACCAACATATACACCATGCCTGCTCCCAATGCAATCAGTGGGATCAGCAAAACCAGAAAAACAGGCTTCCATTCGCCCAGAAAGGCCAACATCCAACCATAAAAAGCCAGATAAATCAAAAATACAGCCGTAATGCAGATCGGCGCAATCATCTTTTTCTTATGACCCTTCATAACTTCTCCACTATTACATACAGATAACGCAAATACATTATACCTCTTTTAAACATATCTTACTTTATAAGTATCAAATTTTGAAGATCTTTCTGATTTATGTTTTGAATCTCTCCGCTTTACTAGAACCTCTGAAATTGCTATAATCAGCATAAATTCTCCAGGCTTTCCTGAACGAGACTTTTGATCAGGACAAAGAAGAAAGGATGGGCAGGTATGGGTAACGGAGAAAAAAAGTTTCCAGATTAGAAAATGGAAAGTGCATTATGCTGAAGATCGCTGTATTTACCAATAATCCGAATGCACAGGATTTTTACGAGAAGATGGCAGGGCTGAAGGAGGAATCTCTGAAGGAAGGGAGTCTCTCGCTGCTGCACGTGTTTCGAAGCCGGATCTTTCCTGAGATGGATTCGAACCTTATGACGGGAGAATACAATATTTTCTTTCTTCCGGAGCTCTCTGACTACGACGCTTTTGTGCTTGACCTGTATTGGAACAGTGGGGACGGCTTCCTTGACAGTGCACTTGGAAAGGACCTGCTGTCTCAGATCCGCAAGCAGAAAAAACCTGCTGTATCCATAGGGAACTACCTGGATGCTTTTGTGAATATCACCGCAGATGCGGATTCCTCCATGAGGCAGTTGATGGATCATCTGTCTTTGGTGCATCAGTGCAGGAAGTACTGGTTTATTGCGGATGTGTGGAAAGATGCATCTGTCAGAAAACGCATGGAGGCATGCTTCCAATATCTGGATCAATGCGGGTTTCCCTGCACAAGGCAGCTGCTTCACAAAGAATACCGGAGTACGCTCCAATCACTAAGCGACGGCTTTGAAAAGCTCTTATACAAGAGCGGAGGGCTTCCTGACGCAATTGTCTGTTCTGACGATTTTGTGGCATTGGGCATCATGTACGCCGCTTTGAAAAAAGGACTCCGCATCCCGGAAGACTGCCGTGTAGTGGGATTCGGAAACTGGAAGGAAGGGATGAGCACAATTCCTTCCCTGACAAGCCTCGCCTTCGACCGGAAGGAGTACGGGCGAAAGTGCATGGCCATCCTTCGGGATTTGCGCAAGGGACGGCAGGTGCAGGAAGAGGAGTACATGTTCCCCTGTCGCATGGAAATCCGCTCCAGCTGCGGATGTGTGCGCGAATGCGGCAGCGAACTCGCGCAGAACGCCTTCCAGGAAGTCTTTGAGAGCTATGAAAGGGTGGAATTCGGAAATCATATTGAACGTCTGGAATCCGATCTTCTGGAGTGCAACACGCTGAACCAGATCGGAAGATGCTTCTATAAGAGCTGCCTCTTTCCGGACTGCTGTGCGCTCTATATTGTCCTTGACCGGGATTTTTCTTCCTATAAGGCAGACGACGCCTACCTGAACCTCAGAACCAGCAGCATATCGAGAGATAATTCTCATTTCCCCATCCATGGATTTCCGAAATCCATGAAGATTGTATTCAGCTATGAAAATCAGGTGACGGTCACCAAAGACAGGCCAATCAGGTCTTTGTTTCCCGCCTTTGAAGCAGGGGACAGTCCGCAGGACTTCTTATTCATACCCATTCATTTCCGCCAGTATACGGTTGGGTATTTTGTTGTGCAGAGTGCCGTCCCTCTTCTGGAAAAACCTTTTCTTGTCCGGACAATACGGGCTCTGTGCATTACAATCGAGAATCTGTACACAAAGCGCATACTGAGCAAATACAATAAGGTACTGACAGATCTGTCGACAAGAGACGGCCTGACAGGATTCTACAATCGTCTGGGATATGAGAGAATCGCCTGCCGTCTGTTCGAGGAGAAGAAGAGATCCGGAGAGGACCTGTCCATACTCTTCATCGACATGGATGGACTCAAAATCATGAACGATACCTATGGACACGAGGCCGGGGACTTTGCTCTTAAGGCGATTACAACGGCGATTGACCGGCATAAAGTGCGGGATCAGCTGAACGTGCGCATGGGAGGAGATGAATTCCTTCTCATTATGGACCGGCTGCCGGACGAAGATGTGGAGAAGCTCCTGAAAGAGATTGAAGAAGAGATTCCTCTGACAGAAGAGGCCGCAAAGCTGCCGTACAGTCCGGGAATCAGCGTCGGATATATTCATACAGATATGACCTGTCCGAAGAATCTGGATGAGTATGTCCGGGAAGCGGATGAATACATGTACCAAGTGAAAGTGAAGAAAGGAACGGCGAGGAAATAAGCCGACAAAAAAGATGACAATGAGGAATGTCCCCATTGTCATCTTTTTTATCGCACTTCGTCTCAGTCCAGATGAGAGGTGCTTTACTTGTTGTTCTCAGCAAGCCAGGCATCAAGCTGCTTCTGATTCTCTTCGACGATCTTGCTCATGCCGGCAGCTTCAAGCGCTTCAAGGAACTTCGGAATCGTGGTCTCCGGATCAACCGTCCCGCAGTTAAGAGCCGGGGCATATTTCCCGATCTCGGCGATCACGGCTGTGATCTCAGAAGCGACGCTGCTTGTGTCAAAGGTATAACCCATGAATTTGGATACGACAGCGTTGTCCTCGCCCCACAGGTGAAGATTCTCAACGAACTCATCCGTGAGCGGTGCACGGAAGTAGGCGTCTGTCTGATCCCCGTATGTTCCGATCGTATGGCCGTATCCCACACTGCCGGCATCAACGCCTTCGGGATAGTCCACAATATGGCTGCCCTCTCTCGTCACATAGTGCTTGCCCTCGATGCCGAGGTCAAGGAGATTCGTGATCTCCGTGCTGTTGTACATCAGGTCCAGGAAATCAGCGGTTTTCTGCGGATTCTCACAGGAGGAAGCAATGCTCCATGCTGTATTCATCACGGAACCTGTGTCAAGGAAATAGACTCCATCACCGACCGGAACGCCTGCCAGTTCCTTGCCGGTCTGTGCAGACCAGTAGGCGACGTTGCTTCCGGAAGAGCATTTTCCGATAAAGCAGAACACCTGGTCCTGAGCCATGGAATCGAATACTGCGTAGCCGTTGCTGATGGAATCCGGAAGTGCATAGCCCTTCTCGAACCACTCACGATGGAGCTCGCATGTTTCTTTGTACTTGTCCGTCGCATACCAGTTCTCAACGGTATCGCCATTTTCAACATCCATCACGCAGCCGTTAGAGATGTAGGTCACATCGCCGAGTGCGTCAAAGACGGTCCCGAAGGAGAGCTCTGCGGCAACTCCGTCACCGAGAGAGATCGCATACTGCGGCATGCCGCTCTCGATCACCTGGTCAAAGAGGTATTCGTAGTCTTCCTTGGTCGTAAGCTTCTCCGGAACATCAATGCCGTATTCTTCGGCGAGAGCGGTGTCGTAGAGAAGCAGTGCGGTGGAGGCAGCGTAGAGGGTTCCGGGATAAGCGTAGATGTCGTCACCGATCTTTCCTGCATTGATGGTTGAGCCGGCCTTCTCGATCAGGCTGTCAGAGAGGTAATCGGTCATCGGCTGAATAAGTCCCTGGCTGGCCAGCATGCTCGGTGTGGTGAGAAGTCCCGACTGAACGAGATCCATTTTCTCATTAGAAGCAGCAAGAAGCGGAAGCTTTGTCATCATCTCACTGATCGGTACAGTGACAAAATGGACTCTGACACCAACTTCGGGAACAGAGATCTCGTTGACAGCGTCCTCGATCTCTCCAAGATCCGGATCATCAAATCCGTATGTGATGATCTCCATGTTCATGTCGTAGACGTCTCCCTCAGACGCCTGGACAGCTGCAGTTCCGGCAAGGAGAGAGATACTCATCATGCCTGTCATAAGAGCTGCAAGTACACGCTTTTTCATTTTTTTACCTCACTTTCATGAAAATGATGAATTGATTAATCATATGGGTATCAGCCTTTTACGGCACCCATGGTTATCCCTTTGACAAAGTAATCCTGGAAGAAGGGGTAGATAATCAGGATGGGAATGATTCCGATCACCGCCGCTGCCATTCTCGCCGTGTTCGCCGGCATCTTCATCGCGGCACCGCCGCCGTTCATCAGATACTTGGCATTTTCATTGATCGCATTCAGGATGTTCTGGATTCCGTAGAGCTCCTGGTTGTCGATATAGTAGAGGCCGTTCTGCCAGTCGTTCCAGTAGGACACGCCCACCATGAGGCCGACGGTCGCGATAATCGGCTTTGACAGAGGAACCACTACTCTCGTAAAGATGCCGAATTCCGAGCACCCGTCGATCCTTGCCGCCTCAAGCAGTTCCTCGGGAATGTTTGAGGTGAAGTAATTCCGGACCATGATGATATAGAACGCATTTGTAAGCA
>CADCQE010000003.1 GCA_902803505.1 uncultured Lachnospiraceae bacterium
CATCATTTTTTGTCGCAAAAAGAACCGTCCCCACCGCAGCATTTTTTGCCGCAAAAAGAACCGTCCCCACCGCAGCATTTAATCACATCTGCCGCACCTGAACGCTTCTGCCGGCCGCTGCCACAAGTCCAAGAACGCACCCGAGGAACACCGGCAGCATCGTTGTAATCATATGCGTACTCAGGGCAATGATCCCGAAGCAGACCAAAAATACCGCCAGCACCGAGAAGGCCATCAGCATAACGGATACTGCACGATTCATTTTTTTCCAGGAAATCTTCTCTATTGCCGGGATGACGGAAGAAAGCCACCCTGTTATGGGAAGAGCGTTCTCATCTTCCTCACCAAAATCATGCCGCGCCTCAAGCCAGGACATCGCCATAATCTCAGGCGACCCGAGCTCTTCAATCACGGCTCTCGCATCAAGAATATCCGGTTCTTTATCTCCAGCGTGATCGCGGACCATATCCCTGAGCATCTCCGTAATCTCGCTCTGGGCCAAGCCGCGGTCCCCTGCAGGGAGGTATTTCATCACCTCCCGCACATAACGCTCTATCTTTCGATCGATTACCATCTTCACCAACCCCTCGTTTGATGGTCAGGATTTTCTACTATTTCACAACGAAAAATCCAAATCCTAATTCTATTATAAATCCATGCCATACAGTGTCAAGTAGCCGAATTTGATGGATTTTTTATATCATTATTACAAAATTGTTAACTTTTACAAAAAGTGCGCAACCCTGTGCTCAGCTTTTGACAGCCTTCAGCCCAGAAGGCCTCTCACAAAGATCTCCACGCCAATAAAAATCAGAACAATGCCTCCAAGAATCTGGGCTTTTCCGGAAATTTTTGTGCCAAAATACTTTCCGATGCGAAGGCCGCCCACGCAGAGGATCCAGGTCACTGCGGCAATGATCGCGCAGGCGGCGAGTGTAAGCCCCGGCGTATATCCGGTAAAAGCCAGACCGGCGGACAGAGCGTCGATGGAAGTCGCAATTCCCTGCAGGAGCAGCATCGGGAAGGTGATGCGCTCCCCCACCGCCGCTTCCTCTTGATCCTTAAGTCCCTCGAGCAGCATCCTGCCGCCGATGAAGAGAAGGAGAAACAATGCAATCCAGGGAATGAATTGCTTCAACTCATGAAAGAAATGAAGCAGTGTGTTCAGCAAGGTCCAGCCGGCCAGAGGCATCGCAAACTGAAAAAGGGCAAAAATACCCGCAATCAGGCACTGCCTGCGCCCGCTCATGCCGGGGTCTGCGAGTCCATTCGCGAGAGAGACTGAAAATGCATCCATCGCCAGACCCACACCCAGCATCAGGCTGTTCAGAACAAACATCATCATAGTGCGCCCTACCAGAATTCCGCATAAGAGACACCGGTCTCCATTGAAACACCCTTTGCAGCTGCCAGCTCTGAAACCGTCACCAGCTGATAGCCCATCTCCTGGAGCTTGGGGATGATCATCTTCGCCGCATTCAAGGAAGCTTCATAAATCTCATGCATGAGGATGATGTCGCCGTCCTGGACATTGTTGATCACAGTGTCATAGGTCTGCTGGGCATTCTTGGTCTCCCAGTCCAGTGTATCGATGGACCACAGGATGGATTTCATGCCCAGGCTGTTGGCGTAGACATCGTCATTCAGTCCACCGCCCGGTGCCCGGAAGAGCCCAATGGAATCCCCGGTAATTGAGGAAATGGTGTCATTCGTTTTCCGGAACTCCCACTCGATATCCTCAGGACTGAGATGGGTAAGCGTCTTGTGATCCCAACTGTGGTTGCCCTGCTCCATCCCCATCTCATGCTCTCTCAGCACTGCAGAAGGATAATTCTCCACTTCCTGTCCGATCATGAAGAATGTTGCTTTCGCATTGTACTGCTCCAGCAGGTCGAGGAGATCATTCGTATAATAGCCCGGGCCGTCATCAAAGGTCAGCGCAACCATGGCGCCGCCCTCCGGAGCCGTGCTCACGGTCTTCGACGGGTCGTTGACTCCGTCCTCGTCAAACCAATATTTCTTCCCGTCAATTTCGACTTCGCCGGTCACGGCTTTGCCGTCCTCCGGAGAGAAATAATACAGATTGCCGTCGTCCTCCTGCCATCCGGTCAGCATGACGCCGTCAAAGCCGAAGTAATAGCGCGCTCCATCGATGTCCACAAGCCCGGTGGCCATACTTCCATCCGGATAATAATAGAAGGTCCCGGCCTCCGACGACTCCCACCTGGGCTCCGCCGGCACACTGCTCACCGTGGATTCCACAAAAGGAATGATACTGTCGGTCTCATCGATCACGACGATCTCGTCGATCTCATCCGCCTCATCGGGCTCTTCGATCACGGAGACAATACCGTCCACTTCGGACAATTCTTCTACGCCAAGATCTCCCGGCGGTGCTTTTACAGAACTTCGGACAATTCCGAGAGTTCCGAAGATCACAAGCCCCGCCGCGAGTACAGCGGCACCGACAGCGATTCGCCGGAAACGTTTCTTCTTTTTTCGCTTTGCGATCAGTTGATCCCTGGTCATCTGATCTGTTCCCCCTTATCGTGCATCGGCTCTCCCCAAAGCCAGAACACTTTACGCAGTATATGATAGCATGATCAATGAAAAAGTTGAAGAAAAAAAACAGAACGTGATGGATTTCCTCACGTTCTGTTCTCTGGATTCGAATCGTATGCCCAATTGCTTAAGCAGTTCATCCCTGCATGCAGCACCGGATTATTTGCTGCGCTTCTTGGAAAGAATATCAAATGCCACCGCTGCAAGGAGGACCACGCCTTTAATGACCTTCTGCCAGTTCGCATCGATCGCCAGCAGGCTCATGCCGAGGTTAATCACGCCGATGAGCGTAGCACCGATGACCATGCCGAAGATTCTGCCGGCACCGCCGTATGCGGAGACACCGCCGACCACGCAGGCTGAGATGGCGTCCATCTCAAAGTTCGTTCCTGCGGTGGAGTTCGCAGCCTGTACTCTCGCCAGAACCACCCAGGTCGTGATCACTGTGACAATTGCCATATTGAGGTAAGCAATGAACATGATCCGTCTGGTATTGACGCCGGACAGGCGGGCGGCTTCGCGGTTGCCGCCGACGACATAGAAGTGACGGCCAATTGTTGTCTTCTCCGTGATGAAGCTATAAAAGAGAACCACGAGAGCAACCCAGACAAGGACGGTCGGAATTCCGCCTGCCAGTGCGAGCTTGTAAGCGACGAGCAGAATGACAGCTGCTGCCAGTGCCGATTTGCCCAGCATGAAGCCGAGGGAATCCGCCTCATAGCCCTTCTTCACTTTGTTGGCCCTGCTGGTAACATTTAACAGAATCACCAGCACTGCCGCCACGATCCCGACGACCAGACAGGGCATGTTCAGCTCGCCCATCTTGGTCTTGAAGAGCTTGCCCGCGAAAATATTGAGGAAACTCTCAATCGACTTCACGCTGATGGAACCTGTCGAGCTGTTGCTGCTTAGTACGTCAGTGCCAAGTCCGCGGAATGCAAGGTAACCGGCCAATGTAGCAATCCACGGGGGAATCCGGATATAAGCGACCAGATATCCCAGAATGCAGCCGTATACAATACCAATGAGAAGCATCACCAGGACGGCAGCCAGCGGAGGCATATTTTTGATCGCCATAAAGTACGCACCAAGCGCACCGAGGAAGCACACCAGGGAGCCGCAGGCCAGGTCGATGTTGCCGCCGGTCAGCATGCACATCAACATACCGCTTGCAAGGATGAAGACATATGCATTCTGTGTGATCAGCTCATTGAAGTTAAACGGTGAAAACATTGCTCCGCTCGTTCGGATCGTAAAGAAGAGATAGACAAGGACGAGGACGATGAGCATAGTATTTTCTTTTAAAATCTGAGAAGCACTCTTTTTCATTGTCATCCACCCCCTTACGCTTTCTCTTTCTTGGACAGAACGTCGACAAGTACCGCAATCAGAAGAACTGCGCCCTTGACCGCGCTCTGATAGTTGGCAGAAATACCCATGATACTCATGCCCTGGTTGATCACGCCCATCAGGGAAGCGCCGATGATCACGCCGGTGATCTTGCCGACGCCGCCGTATGCGGAAGCGCCGCCGATAAAGCAGGAGGCAATCGCATCCATCTCATAGCCCATACCATAGGTAGGTTCTGCGTGACCGCCCCTGGCCACGGCCAGAATACCGGCAAAGCCAGCCAACAGTCCCATATTCGCATAGGCGATGAAGTAAACCAGCTTTGTGTTGACGCCGGAGAGCCTGGTCGCTTTTTCGTTTCCGCCGACTGCGTAGAAATAGCGCCCGATCGCCGTGTTGCTTGTGACATACCCGTAAATCAGTAGGATCAGCGCAATCCAGATCAGTACAGTCGGGATGCCCTTATACTGAGCAAGCTTAATGGTGATTGCCAGAACCAGTGCACTGATGATGAGCACCTTTATGAACTCGCCGGCCGCGTTGCCGGAGCTGATGCCCTTCTTCTGTCTTGAAACAATGCCCTTGATGGACATGAGCACGAAGACCGCGATGATAACAATGCCCGCCACAAGGCATGTGAGGTTAAGCGAGGAAGACGCAGCCGTCTGTGCAGTGGTTTCAACAGCCGCTGCAGCAGATGTCACAGCTGATTCTGTCGCAGTTGCCACCGACTCCGCTCCGGCTGCCACGGATGAAGCTGCGGATGCAGCCCGTCCCCCTATAAAATCGGGAATATAGCAGTCCGCGCCGCCGCCGAACACACGGAGGAAGGTCTCATCGTTGATACCCACGGAATAACCGCCCATGACAACATTCGACAGTCCGCGGAAGGCATACATGCCGGCCAGTGTCGCAATGAAGGGAGGCACGGAAACCCATGCAATCCAGAAGCCCTGGAACATGCCGACCAGAAGGCCGACAGCCAGCATGACAATCACGGCCAGAATCCACGGCAGGCCTCTCTGCATCATGATCGCGCCGATGCCGCCGGTGAAACACACGACCGAACCAACAGACAGGTCAATGTTGCCGCCGGTCAGGATGCAGAGAAGCATACCGGTTCCAAGCACGAACACATAGCCGTTCTGGGAGATCAGGTTGTTAATGTTCGGAGGGAGAAGAATCTTGCCGCTGGTTGTGATAGAGAAGAAAATGAAGACCACAACAAGGGCGATGACCATTGTGTATTTTTTCAAAAATGCGCTTACCGATCCGGTACCCATTGATCAATCCCCCCTTCCTGATTTCAGAATCGCGGCCATGATATTCTCCTGAGTCGCCTCAGAGGCCTTCATCTCGCCTACAATTCTGGAAGCATTCATAATATAGATGCGGTCGCTCATCGCGAGGACCTCCGGAAGCTCTGAAGAGATCATGATCACAGATTTTCCGGCAGCCGCAAGATCATTGATGATGCAATAGATCTCATATTTCGCGCCGACGTCAATACCTCTCGTCGGTTCATCCAGAATCAGAACCTCCGGTTCCGCGAACATCCACTTCGCCAGTAATACCTTCTGCTGGTTGCCGCCGGAGAGGTTGCCCACCAGCTGTTCCACGGAAGGCGTCTTCGTCTTCAGCTTCTCTCTGTATTCTTCTGCGACCTGGTACTCACGGTCCTTATCGATGACCAGATTCTTCGAGATCGAATCAAGGTTCGCCAGCGACGTATTTACCTTTATGGACTGGGACAGGATGAGGCCATTGCCTTTTCTGTCCTCAGTGACATAGGCGATCTTGTGGTTGATGGCGTCTGTCGGAGATTTCTTGAGTCTTACTTCCTGGCCGTTGATCTTCAGGACACCGCTCAGCAGGTTGCCGTAGGACTGGCCGAAGATACTCATCGCCAGCTCAGTGCGTCCGGCGCCCATCAGTCCGTAGATGCCGACAACCTCGCCCTTGCGGACGTACATGGAGACATCGTTCACAACATTGCGCTCCGGATAAAGCGGATGCTGGACGGTCCAGCCGCTGACCTCCATATTGATCTCGCCGATCTTCACGTTCTCTCTCTTGGGGAAACGGTTTGTGATCTCACGGCCGACCATTCCCTTGATGATCCTGTCTTCATCGATGTCGTGATTCGCATTATCAATTGTCTCGATCGTAGAACCATCGCGGACGACTGTAATCTTATCAGCGACATAAGAGACCTCATTGAGCTTATGGGTAATGATGATCATCGTCATGCCCTGCTTCTTAAAGCCGAGCATCAGATCAAGCAGAGCCCTCGAATCCTCTTCATTCAGGGACGAGGTGGGCTCGTCGAGAATCAGGAGCCTTGCGTTCTTAGCCAATGCCTTGGCAATCTCAACCAGCTGCTGTTTGCCGGTACCGATCTCTTTGATGAGTACCTTTGAAGATTCAGACAGACCAACCATCTTGAGGTATTTGTCTGCCTCTACATACGTTGTATCCCAGTCAATCTTGAACTTTTTGCCGCGCTCGTTGCCGAGATACATATTCTCACCGATCGTCATCTCCGGAACCAATGCCAGTTCCTGGTGGATGATGACGATCCCCTTGCCTTCAGAATCCTTAATTGTGCCGAATTTGCACGTCTCACCGTCATATATAATATCACCCTCATACGTCCCGTATGGGTAAATGCCGCTCAGGACATTCATCAGCGTCGATTTACCGGCACCATTCTCTCCAACAAGTGCGTGGATCTCGCCCTCTTCTACCTTGAGATTGACATTGTCAAGTGCCTTGACACCAGGGAATGTTTTGGTGATATTCTTCATCTCCAGAAGTATCTTTGCCAAACTGTTATCCTCCCTCGGTTTTTTACAGGTTGCAGATCCGGAATCCCCGGACATTTAAGAAATGCAGGCGGGCGACGAGGCCCGCCTGCATCGATTGTTCACTATATCAGTGACAGCAACACATTAAGCGGTTGAATTACTGAAGCTGATCCTCTGTGTAGTAACCGGAGTCGATCAGCAGCTCTTTGTAGTTGTTGGCATCCGCGAATACGGGCTCGCAGAGGAAGGACGGAACGACCTTAACGCCGTTGTCATAAGTCTCTGTGTCGTTGACGTCAACTTCTTCGCCGTTGAGGATCTGGCCGACCATCTTGACAACCTGAGAAGCCAGTGTACGAGTGTCCTTGAATACGGACATAGACTGCTTGCCGGCGATCATGTTCTTCGTGTTCTCAATGTCGCAGTCCTGACCTGTAACGATCGGATAAGCGCCGTTGTAGTTCGCAGCAAGAGCTGTCTCAACGCCGAGGGCTGTGGAGTCATTGGAGCAGACCCATGCAGCAAGCTCTGTGCCGTCTGCATAGTAGCTGGAAAGAATGTTCTCAGCTCTTGCCTGAGCTGTGTCTGTCTTCCACTGAGGTGTAGCAACTTCATCGAAAGTTGTCTGGCCGGACGGAACAACGAGCTTGCCGGACTCAAGGTACGGAGCAAGGACGTCATAAGCGCCGCCGAAGAAATAACCAGCGTTGTTGTCGCCGGGGTCACCAGCTGTGAACTCAATGTTGAACGGACCTTCTGCATTGTCCAGATCAAGAGTATCCTTGACATATGTGCCCTGAACAGTACCGACCATGTAGTTGTCGAATGTAGCATAGTAAGAAACAGCATCAGAGTTCATGATCAGACGGTCATAAGCGATAACCGGGATCTCATACTCAGCAGCCATGTCGAGAGCTTCACCGAGGGAGTCACCTTCGATAGCAGCAATGACAAGAACACTTGCTCCGTTGCCGATCATGGTCTTGATCTGGTTGAGCTGTGTAGCAGGATCGTTGGAAGCGTACTGAAGCTCAACTTCATAGCCGGCCGCCTTCAGCTGTTCTTCCATGTTAGCGCCATCCTGGTTCCATCTCTGGAGGTCCTTTGTGGGCATGGAGACACCAACCTTCTCTCCCTCAGCAAATGCCGGTACAGAAATAGATGCGACCATAGCTCCAGCGAGAGCGAGTGCCAACAACTTCTTAACTTTCATGATGAATCCTCCTCCTTTTTCTTGAGCCTCAACTAGGCTGAGAATGAGTACGAAAGGGTTTTCATAAACCCCTTTTATAAAATCAACATAATATTATTGCGAAATCGGTTCAGAGTCAATAAGTTGTTGGTCATTCATTACAATTTTGTAGTTTTCTCCAAACGTATCTTGTTGATTTTATATAGA
>CADCQE010000004.1 GCA_902803505.1 uncultured Lachnospiraceae bacterium
AAATGTCGCAAAAAGAACCGTCCCTACTGCAGCATTTTCTGTCGCAAGAAGAACCGTCCCCACTGCAGCATTTTACTTCGCTTACTGGCTGTACCTCACCCGAAGAAGCGTAATCTCATTGGGCTGCAGCTCCTCCTCCAGAAGCAGCGTTTCATCCCGGGTCTCAGCCATCCTGATCGTCATGTTCGGCTCGCAGGCGCGCCGGAAATACTTCAGGTCATTGCGGGAGGGCTCCTGCTCATAGTTCAGGTCGCTCCAGATCTTCATGACGCTGCCGCTCATGTCATTGATCCGGTACACCTTGATCTGATAGGCCCCGTTCGTCACTCCTTCCAGGCGAATACGGAGCGTGAGCTTCCGCCGGCCCTCATAGTACTTCCACATCGCCTCCCGTTCCATCTCGGTCTCAGGAGTCAGGTAGTAATTGTAGTTGAGAACCTGTTGGTTATGGCAGATGATACTGTAATTGTCATGCCGGTCCGTGGTAATGAGGTAATTCTCCTCCCGGCCGACATAGAAAGGATACAGTCTTCTTAAAAAGTCGTAGGCAAATGCCGCAGGCTTCATGATCGCATCCTTCGTGAGCAGTCCTGCCCCGCCAAATAGCAGCTCCGGCGTATCGAAGGAGGAATACTGCCGGTCACTCCCCGCGCAGTAAGCCGCCACATCAACCTTTCCATACAGAGCGATCGTATTCTTGATCAGATAGGCCGCTTTGAATGTCGTGTCGTTGATATAATTCCGGACAGAGGGCGTGAGGTTCCACTCCGTAATCAGCAGGGGCAGGTCCCACATCCCGGCCTCCGCAATCAGGGCCTTCTCATGCTGAAGCGAATTGATCAGCGCATTATCGTCCGTATTCCGCGTGGCGTAGCGGTCAATGCCGTCCTCCCTGCGCTCATAGGCATAGAACATCACCGACAGGAAGTCCGGCCTGGTCTCCCTCCGGTTCCATTCCTTCAGAAACGCCAGCCGTTCCGCAAACCCCGTGTCCATGCGGATCCCATAGCCGCCGATCCGGATCTTCTCATTGCAATTCTTTACGGCCCGATAGGTGACATCAAAGAGCTCCAGATAGCGCTCCCGGCAGCACGGATCCCCCCGCCAGCTCTCGTCAAACCACAGCTCCATCCTCCATTCGTCCAGCTCATTCTGTCCGTAGTGATGGGATAAATGGCGCATAAACGAGCGCATGAGCCGCTCCCACTGCTCCAGGGTGTAGTCGCTCATGTTCACCTGCTTCGCGACGTCGGCCTCCCCTACCTGGTAGTGAATCATCCGGGGCTTGATGCCGAGCTCGATGTGGGGCTTCATGCCGAGCTCCAGAACGAAATCCAGGACAGAGTCAATCTGGCTGAAATTGTAATGCTCCTGCTCCGGCCGAATAAAGAATTCTTCCACAAAGAGTCCCCAGAAGCGCACATAAGTGAACCCCAGCGCCTCGTGGAGCAGCATCAGGTGCTCACGTATGGAGGAATGGAGGAGGTTGGAGGCATCGCCAAAATTAATCATGTTCCCCCAATTGTCCTTCAGGGAGTCATAGAACTGCACCATGTACTCCCCGGAGACCTCCCGCTCGCCCTGGAGATCTCCCTCCTCTCCGGTTTCATCGGACTCCAGCATCCGCTCCAGGCGCTTATCCAGCTCCTCCTGGTGCCGGCGGTCATCCCTGACATCCTTATTCGCCCGCTGCCGCCGGAACTCCGAAGGCGTCTGGCCATAAGATTTTTTAAAAACCTTGTTGAAGAGAGCTGCCGAAGTGAAGCCGTTGTTGTAAGCAATTCGCGTGATCGGCTCATCCGTATAAATCAGGTCGTCCGCAGCATGGAAGATCCGCACATTGGTGAGGTACCCGGCAAAGCTCATGCCGTAATTCTTTTTGAAAAAGCGGGACAGGTAGCCATTTGACAGATAGAGCTTCTCAGATAGCTCCTTCATGCTGATGGGCTGGTCATAATTATTGTAGATGTAATGATTAATCTGGCGGAGCCGCTCCTCATAGCGGTCCCCGTCTTCATTTTTCTGGAGATCACCGGGCCTCAGCATAAAATGGACGGTCAGATACTCCAGCACGGCGTAGCAATCCGCCAGGTAACCGTATGAGCCGATGTAAGTCCGGCTCTCCACATAGTGCCGCAGGATCTGCCTCAACAGCCTTCTCAGGCGGGCATAGATGTCATTTTCCGCAACGGAGGAATCACACCAGAAAATGGCCTCTCCGTTCGGGGTGCCCTCCGCAACAAGCTGATAGCTGATGAGAAGCCGCAGGATCAGGAACCCTCCTTTCATGGCGCTGAAGGAGTGCCTGCGGTTTGCATTCACAATATAGATGTCATCCTGACGGAGGTGGGAGATCTTCTTCTCCACATTGACGTCCGCTTCTCCCTCCAGGACATAGAACAGCTCAATGTCCTGATGAAAGTGCTCATCCTCCATCATTGCATCTTCCACTGCTAATTGAAACCGTTCCTTTTTCACCATAGATCTTCCGTTACCCCCGACTTATTTATCGTTACTATTCACGGCCCCTCCCGCTACAGGCCGCAGACCATCCGTGCTTCGCACGTATGTCGCAGCGAAAGCTGCTTATGTCTGAGGCTTTAGGGGGAGGTTCCCCGCGTCCAAATAAGCGGATCTGCACATCTGCAAACGGCCTCATTGACCCGAAGGGGGGCTTTGTACAGGCACCTATCAGGCGCCGCTTCTTACAGCGATCCTGCAGATCAGGTAGAAGAGTCCCAGGACTCCGGTCCCGATCCCGGCGATCCGCACATAGCGCAGGTACCTGGCCTTCGTCCCTCCGGGAATCACTTTTGAGTACAGCGTCATTGCCTCGCGGTCCTTCTCGCTCGTCGGATATTCCACCTGGTCGAAATCCTCCGGATGCTCACCTTCCCCCATCTCGTCCTTGAAGCGGTAGACCCGCTCTTCATACCCGTATTTTGCATTCCGCACAAGCTGAATCGCACTGAGAAGGACAAGGAAGATCGCAAAGAACCCCCATATGACAAAGGCTGACCAGCTCAGCCTCAGGAGAAATGCACCAACAGGAAGCTTCTTCTCCGCCTGGATCTGCAGGCCGATCTCCATGACCAGGTCCAGGATGGGCATCGCGATCATTGCGAAAAAGAAAATCTTGCAGAAAAATGGGATCATCGGTTCCCGGGAGGAGCGAAGAACCCTCTGGGCCTTTCTGAGGCTCCTTCTCTTCTGCCGCTCTTCGGGTGACTCCCCCATAGCATTCCTGCTGCCGGACGTAAAAAAATCAGCCATTTCACACTCCTCTATGCTCCGGGGCCGCAAATCTTCCTCCCAATGAGTCCATTCTTCCCCAAGCCCGTTTTCACAATCTCAGATCAAAGTATACCACCCTTTTTCATCAAGGTCAAAAAGCAGACAGAGGCAGACCCGGATCACATAGAGAAAGGATTGCGGCCTGTCAGCAGCAATCCTTTCTCTTATGTAGCCGTCAACGAAATGATCTGCTGCGCAGAAGCTTTCGTTTTCCCTATATGCAGGTTAAGCTATCGTATTATACAGCCTGGTCAGCAGCGATCAGCGCCTTCATGGCGAGATCTGCCTCTTCCGGCATGGGCTCATAGACACCGAGAAGCTTGGAGTAATAGGTGGTCAGAGCCAGCTCCTCGATATAGGTAGCTGCGTGCATGGCCGCCTTCATGTTCTTTCCGCAGCAGAACATGCCGTGGTTCTTGATGAGGACCGCTCTTCCTTTCTCGCCGAGGGCCTTCACAACAAGATCTGCGACATCGTTAGAACCGGGCATTGTGAAGGGAACAATCCCGACCGGAGTGAACTCGCACTGCGGCGGAGTGATGGGGCGCAGCTCGGGATTCTCGCCCATCGCCATGATCGTGGCAAACATCGCATGTGTGTGAACCGTTGCCTTGACATCCGGGCGCGCGCGGAGGACCGCCGTGTGCATCGGAACTTCAGATGAAGGCTTGTAGGGGCCGTCCAGCCATTTGCCGTTGAGATCGACGATTGCGATATCTCCTGCTGTCATTCCGGTGTAGGAGATTCCGCTCGGTGTAATTGCAACGACGTCGTCATCGTCATCACGAAGCGCAATATTACCGGAAGTGCCCTTTACGAGCCCCTCTGCCACTGCCTCTTGAGTCGCCTCCAGGACGATCTTCCGGATTCTCTCGTATTTCATAGCTTAGTCCTCCCTGATTTCATAATTGAATTGGTTTATAAGGTTTCCGCTGCAGCGCGGATGATCAGCATCGCAACATTTCCAAGCATCTCTTCCACAGGTGCGGACCTGGAGAAGTCGCAGACCGGCATCGCGAAGCCCTGGAGCACCGGGCCGTAAGCATTGGCATGGCCGAAGATCTGGATCAGCTTCACACCGATGTTTCCGGCATGGAGGTTCGGGAAGATCAGGACGTTCGCCTTGCCCGCCACTTCGCTGGGGCGCTTTACCTTGTGCTCGGCCACAGCCGGTATGATCGCGGAATCCAGCTGGAATTCGCCATCGCACTTGATGTCCGGGCGCTTCTCATTGACGATCTTCACAGCCTCGCGCACCACATCAATGGTCTCGTGTTCCGCACTTCCTGTTGTGGAAAATGCAAGCATCGCTACTCTCGGCTCCCAGCCGAGCAGGCCCTTAACGGTCTCCGCTGAAGAAATGGCAATACCCGCCAGCTCTTCCGCATTCGGCCAGGCAGTAATCGCGCAGTCCGCAATGGCCAGCATCTCTCCTTCAGGTCCGTTAAAGCCCGGAATCTCGGCAATTCCCAGGGAAGAAGCCGCCAGCACGCCGTCCTGCATGCCCACGGCGCTCATGGTCTCAATGATCACGTCGCCGGTGGAGCACTCCTTGCCCGCTGCGACGCAGTCCACCTTCTTTGCCTTTAGGAGCAGCATTGCAGCCTTGATCGAATTCGGCAGCTTCTTCATGACGATCTTTTCCTTGCTGCCGACTTTCTCAACATATTCCGCAGCGAAGGCAGCCTTCGTCTCCTCGGAAGTGTTGTCGAAATACTCGAAGCCCTCAGTGCTCACGCCGTTCTCCCTGGCAAGAGCCTCAATGGTCTCCGGATTGCCGATCAGCACGGGTGTCCCGATCTTCTCCTCCACCACGCGGGCACTGCACTGAAGAATCGGGACGGAACTGCTCTCGGGAAATGCCACTCTCTTCGGATGGAGCCTGGCCTTGTCGGTCATGCTCTTAATAAAATCACTCATGGTCTTCTATCCTCTCCTTATCTTATTCATCCAGCTCAAAGAAGAGCGTTGTATACCTGCCCATATCAAAGAAGACCGGCTTCACTGCCACGGGAAGCTTCTCCCGGACTTCTTTCGCCTTCTTCTTGCTGATCCCCAGAATGACTGCGTTGATGGCGGGTCCTTCTTCAAACTGCACTTCTCCGCAGACATACTTGAGCCCCCTGTCCTCGAGTTCGAGGCGGGCATTGAGAATGCCGGTGCGGACAAAGCTGATCAGCTTTCCCTTCCCGCTCAAGGTCGTCCACTCGGTCTCATGGTAGCCGCATGTATTACAGGCGATGTGCGGGGGAAATTCGATGGCTCCGCACTCTTTGCACTTTCTGGCATAGATTACGCCATCCGCAAGTCCCTTCCAAAACTTCTCGACGATGTGCTCCCGGTTCCAGAATTCTTCTGCTTTCATTCTCTCCGTGCTCATATCCTTCTCCTTATCTCCTTTCTTGTCCGCTCTGATCAGAAGTTCGATTCCAGGATAATCGCCCGGACATTCTGCGCGCCGCCGAAGCCGCGAAGGAAGGTGTGCTTCGGAAGCTTCTTCACCTGACGCTCGCCGGCCTCGCCTCTCATCTGCGTGACCGCCTCGAAGATGTCCGCCATACCGGAGGCGCCGAAAGCATGTCCGTAAGACGTGCGCCCGCCGTTGGTGTTCATCGGCTTGTCACCGTCGAAAGCGATCCTTCCGTCGAGGACGTACTTCCAGCCCTCGCCCTTGGGCAGATAGCCGACTTCCTCAGCCGCAAGGAATGCGGAAGAGCCAATGAAGTCATTGACATAGAGGAGGTCGATGTCGTCCGGTGTCAGGCCGGTCTGCTCATAGACCTGGCGCGCCGCCTCAGCCGTAGCCTTCTTCTCCAGATGCGGAACAATGGCATCCAGTACCGAAGCGCCGCAGCCGATCACCTCGATGGGCTTCGCATTGAACTGCTTTGCGATCTCCGTCGGGACGACGATGCAGGCCGCCGCGCCGTCTGCGACACAGGAATCGCTGGCTGTGCGGAGATACTGCGTCACCTTTGGATTGTACGGAGACTTCATGTACTCCCAGACATCGTCATAGCCGGCTTCCTTCGCCAGCTCCTCAAAAGGAGTTCTGCGAATCGCTCTCGGGCACAATGCACCCGCGCGGCGGAAGTGATAGGCCTGATGAGAGAGCACGTCGTCGATCTGGTCTTCAGACAGACCGTTCTCCTTCGCGTAGAAATTGATCCAGTCGTCGTGGTTCATGCCCGGTCCGCCGCCTAAGTAGCGGCCGTAGGCGCGGTCGAAGATCGAGTCGAGATCTGGGAACAGGACCTCCGTCGACAGCGGGATGCGCATAAAGGACGGAGTGTTGCCGTCCGGCATGCCGGTGCCCATGTCGCAGGCTCCCGACAGCACGATGTCATACATGCCGCTGGCAACGGCCATAACCGCTTCCTCCAGCGCGATGTAGCCCGTGCAGCAGCCCTCAGAATGAGACAGAGAGCCCTTGCCGCGCATCCCAAACCAATCCGCGACCTGCAGATTCGGAGTGATACATTTCTCCAGTACAGATGGATTGGCAGAGCCGTGAAAGAAGAACTGCACGTCCCTCGGCTCAATGCCGGCATCCTTCATGGCGTCGAGCGCAGCGTACCCGAAGAGCTCACCGTGAGTGAGGCCTCTGTAGGTGTCATTTTCCTGCGCGTTGAAAAACGGCGTCGCACCGATTCCGACAATCGATACGCTCCTGAGCGTCTTTCCAAGCTTCACATTTGTCAACATGCGTTTTCCTCCCTTTTGCAGGATGCAGCAGCCTCGCTTATTCTGCCTCTTCCATCACGTAATCTACAAGAGCGCCGACCGAAGTAAACTGGCCAAATCTTGCCACCGGAATGGAGACATCGTACTCATCCTCGATAGAAGCGCTCATGGCGACGCGCTGCAGAGAAGCAACGCCAAGATCATTGAGGTTGGTGTCTTCTGTGATCTCAGACTCCTTCTTCTTATAAGCGCGGGCTGCAAATGTAATCATATCCTTCAAGACTTCGTCGCGGTTCATTTTCTTTCCTCCTTAATATGACCTTTCGTGAAAGGGAATCCAAATATTTATGAACAATTCTATGCTGTAAGCCGCTTCCAAAGCCCGTCCACGCAGGAAGCCCGTGACGGTCCTTGTACAGACAGCATCAGATTCTGAGGCCGGCGTAATAGCCCTGATTGATCGCGTGGTAGATCTGGCCGACATTCGCACAGTCACCGATGATCGCGTACTCGTCCACTTCATCCGTCAGCGCATCCACTGCTGCGTAAGGAGCCCTGAAGCCCAGTGCGCAGACCACGGAATCCGCTTCGATGATGAATTCTTTTCCGTCACGGGAGACTTTGACGCCCTCGGGGACGATCTCCATGACTTTCGTGTCGACATAGCAGGCCGCTGATTTCTCCACTTCCGGCATGAGTCCGCCGCGGTAGAAGGAATTGACTTCCTCGGCAATCGCCTTCTTCATCTCGATAATGGAGACTTCATGTCCCTCATGGGCAAATGCAATCGCCGCTTCCGCGCCGACAAGGCCGCCGCCCATAAGGGCCACTCTCTTGCCGAGCTTCTCCGGATGCTGCTCTGCCTCAATCGCCATGACCACATTCGGACCGTCTATGCCCTTGATGGGCGGAACCAGCTCGTTGGAGCCGATGGCGACGACCAGGAAGTCCGGGTCAAATTCTCTGACATATTCCGGCGTCACTTCGGTATTCAACACAATCTTGACGCCTGCAGCTTCTGTGCGGCGGATCAGGAGCTCCCGGAGCTTCCGGATATCCTCCTTGAAGAAGGCTGCTCCTGCCGGATGCAGGTTGCCTCCCAGTCTTCCGGATTTCTCGACCAGCGTCACGTCGTGGCCGCGCTGCGCCGCCGTAATCGCCGCCTCCATGCCGCCGGGACCTCCGCCCGCGATAAGTACTTTCTTAAGCACTGCCGGAGCCGGATGTCCGTACTTCTCCGTGAGCTGCTGGCCCATCTTCGGGTTCACTGTGCACTTGACCGTCTCACTCTTCGATGTCTCGCCAAAGCACTCATAGCAGCGCAGGCATGGTGTGATGTCGTCCGCCATATCGTGGAGGGCTTTGTAAGGAATATAGGGATCCGCCAGAAGGGCACGGCCGATTTCAACGATATCTGCCTCGCCGTTTGCAATGATGCTCTCCATGTGCGCCGGATCGTTGAGGGAGCCGACACAGGCCACCGGCTTATTGACTGCCTTCTTAATTCCCGCCGCCAGATAGACATTGACGCCTCTGGGGTAAAATGCCGACGGATGTGTGCGGCAGAACATATCCGGATCCTCGTGGTTGCCGCAGGAAATGTTGAAGAGGTCCACCTTGTCCTGGATCATCTTCGCAACTTCAATGCACTGCTCCTGGTTGAGCCCGTCCGGCTTGAAATCATCACCGGAGAAGCGGCATTCAATCGGGAAGCGGGGCCCCACGTTCTTGCGGATCTCATCGAGGGCCAGCATCAGGAAGCGGGCGCGGTTCTCAAGGGAGCCGCCGAACTCATCCTTGCGGTTATTCGTAGGAGCGAGGAACTGGGACATCAGCCAGCCGTGGGCTGCGTGCATCTGGACCATGTCAAAACCGCAGTCCTTGCAGAGCTTCGCTGCTTTTCCGTAGGATTCGATGATCTCATAGATCAGTTCCCTCGGCATCTCGAGCACTTCTCCCTGGGGCAGTGTCTCGGCAATCGGGCCGTAAGCCGGGCCGGATTCATACTGATCGCCGCCGACAGACGCGAGACCGCCGAATTTACCACCGTGGGAGAGCTGGATGTTGGCATAGGCCCCGGCGTTGTGGATCATGCGGGTGACCTCTGCCAGCATCTGCTTTACACCGAAGGAATCCAGCTGCAGCTGCTTATTGTGGGAGCGGCCTGTGGCGGAGTGCACAATTGCCTCACCGTAAGTGACGACAGCCGCGCCGCCGAGAGCTTTCTCCTCCAGGTACGCCGCCATCTCGGGAGTCATGTGTCCCTCCGGGGTCATCATGCTCGGACTGGTGGGCGCCGCAAAAATCCTGTTCTTCAGTTTCAGGTTGCCGATGCGGATCGGCTCAAACAGATGCGGATAGCGCTGCTTACCCGCGTCACATCTTGCTGGCATGATCATTTCCTCCTCATTTTTTCATTTTCATTAATCCTGCGCGTTCAAAACGTCCGTTATTTCCTGACTTTCCACAGGTACTTTCCGGGCTTGCCCGCGAGATAAGCGTTGATCTCTTCTGCCATCATGCGGCCGGACCATCCGTCCACGTCGGTAGTAAGTCCCGCCATATGCGGTGTGCAGACCACGTTCCGCATCTTAAGGAGCGGATGGTTCGCAGGAACCGGCTCTTTCCAGTAGACGTCCACGGCAGCACCGGCGATATCGCCGTTCTGAAGTGCCTCGATGAAATCCTTCTGGTCAATGACATACGCGCGGGCTGTGTTGATGACATATGCGCTCTTCTTCATCTTGGAGAACCACTCCTTGTTGACGATTGCTTTACAAGAAGGAATGGTTGGAAGATGGATACTGATGATGTCGGACTCGGCCAGCATAGTGTCCAGATCTACGCCGCGGGCGCCGTCCGCTTTGGCCAGCTCCTCATTGAGATAGGGATCATAAGCGAGGATCTCCATGCCCAGTGCCTTCGCGCGGATTGCGACCTCGCGGCCGATGGCTCCGTAGCCGGCGATCCCGAGCTTCTTTCCATAGAGCTCAAAGCCGATGCCGTAATCTATGAAGGGATGCTTCTCATCCAGCGGGCCAAAGGTGACGTTCTTCACATCCGGTACGTCATAGATGTCGCATTCCGGACCCGTATGCTCTCCCCTCGTAAGTCCGGCATAGGACAGGGCCAGGTTCCTTGCTGCGGCGATCATCAGGCCAATGGTAAACTCTGCGACAGCGACCCGGTTGCGGCCGGGTGTATAGGAGAGAGAGAGGCCTGCAGCTGTGATCGCATCAAAATCGACAGTGGCCGGTGTACCCTTTGCGACGCCGATGAACTTCATCCCGGCATCTGCCCAGGCCTTGATCGTGTCTGCTCCGGCATATTCATCGCCCAGGACGATGATCTCATTGCCCATGCATTCCTCGCGGACCAGCTCTTCCGGTGCATTGCCCTTGCCATGCTTCAGCTCGCCGCAGATTGTGATCTCGCACTGCTCCTTGATCGGAGCCAGCAGTTCCTCTGAGATCGGGGTACATAATGCCATTTTCTTCATTGTGATCCATTCCTCCCTTTCTTGTGAGATATATGCAGAATCTTTTATTTATCATTTTTCGCAGGCGGGCCCATCATGAAGTACGCCGCTATCACTGCAGAGATCAGCATGCCGATCACGCAGATCTTGAACATATTGGTCGTAGAGGCCTCTCCGAAGAAGGCTTTCGATGTAAAGCTCAGGAAATACGGAGAGATCGTCTGTCCGATACAGGAAAAGCAGGTGAAGACACCCGAGGCCATCGCCGCTGCCACAGGCGGAACCGCATTCGATACAGCCACCATGGCGGTCGGGATAAAGACACCCTGGGAGAAGCCGCAGAAGAGGGAGCCGATGGCCAGCATGACGAAATTGGATGGAAATGCCACGAGGATCGCAGCCCCGATGGCAAAGGAGATCATCGCGCTGGTCAGGGTCGCTTTCTTCGTGATCTTCGTGACCACGCCGAGCAGCACGCCGATGATGATCTGTGCGATGGCAAAGATGCTGTTCAGATTCCCCGCCGCCGAAGAGGAACCCTCCAGAGCGCCCTGCAGGTGCATGGAAATATTCGTCGAGTAAGCAATCAGGAAGAGATACTCCAGGAGACCCAGAAAGGCAATCTGAAAGACGCGGGAATTGACTTTCACCTGGTTGTCTCCGCTCGGCTTTGTGACCCCTGTCTCCGGCAGGCAGACCAGGATCAGCACGAAAGAGACAGCGCCGAGAATATTGATAAAGTAAGAGTTCTGGAAGGCCGCCGCTCCCAGGATTCCCGCTCCGGCCGTCGTGATCGCAATGGACGCACCCACAGAAGCCGACTGGATTCCCATGGCGATCACTCTCTCCGGCCCCTCAAACCACTCTGCCACAACGGCCGTATTGAGTGCCGTCGCAAGCCCCAGTGAGAAGCCGTATACCATGCGCATCGCAAAAAGGAAATAGAAGTTGTCGATGAAACGCGGCAGAAGCCCTGTAATAAATGCCACAGCCGCAGAAATCAGCAGAAGCTTTTTCTTGCTGATCTTTGTCACGAGGATCCCGGCGCCCAGGGCCAGGAACATTCCCACAAAGGAAGGCGCCGTGACCAGCATCTGTATCATCGACTTGCCGATCGTCGGAAAATGCTCGCTGATCTTCTCCAGTACCGGATTCGGTCCGAACTGCAGACCCTG
>CADCQE010000005.1 GCA_902803505.1 uncultured Lachnospiraceae bacterium
GATTCCTCTCAAAGCATTATTCAGCCTCAGCTGCCTCAGCTGCCTGTTCCGCAGATTTGCCGAACTGGCAGTCGTTGTTGCCGGAGCTTGTCTGCCACATCTCGAGCATGTTGATCGGGTCGTTGTAGTCAGCGAGCCAGCCTTCACGCGCGAAGTCGAAGTGGCCCTGCTTTCTCTCATCGAGGAAGACGTTCCACTCACGGGATTCAAGGCTGATATCGATGCCGATCATTGCGAGATCCTGCTGAATGGCCTCAGCAATTGCCTGATGGCTTGTGCTCTCGTTGAAGAGGTATGTGACAGAGATCGGAGTCTCATCAGACAGCATGCCGTCTTCAAATACATAGCCGGCACTCTCAAGAAGAGCGATCGCCTCGTCAACGTTCGCATCGGTGAGCTCTTCCGGATAATAACCCACGGCGTCCTCGACAGGGAATGTGTACTCATCTGTATTGGCCTTGAAGACGCCGCCGTTGCCGTCCGCCATTCCTTCCGGAATGAAGGATGTAGCGACCTTCTGCTCTGTCTGGCCGATGTTCTCGATGATGAAGTCGCGGTCGATGAGGAGGGAGAATGCCTTTCTCATGTTCGCAGCTTCCTCAACTGTCTTGCCTTCGAAGAGCGGGCTGTTGACGTTAAATGCCACATAGTAGGTGCCAAGGTTGTCCACTACTTGGAAGTCATCATTGTTCTTAATGGCCTCAATCTCATTGGTCGGAACAGTGTCCGCAAAGTCAAGGTCACCGGAATTGTAAGCTGCATAGATGGCAGTGTCGTCTGCGCTGAGCATCATATCGATTTCACCGATAGAGACATTCTCCGCATCATGCCAGTTGTCGTTCTTCTTAAGGACGATGGACTCCTCATGTGTCCAGTCGTCTACTGTGTAGGCACCATTCGAAATGAAGCCGGCCTCGGCGCACCATGCTCCCGGATTATTTCCTTCCGGATCAGCCTCTTCGACAGCTTCCTGCGGAACCGGATAGAAGGCCGGGAATGCAGCCAGGTCAAGGAAGTAAGCGCAGGGAGCGTTCAGTGTGGCAACCAGAGTCGTGTCATCTACAGCCTTGACATCGATCTCATCGCCGTCATATGCAAAGGTATCGGTAAAGAGATAGCCGTAGTCAGCGCCGGTAGCATCGGAAGCAGCTCTCTTCCACGCATATTCGAAATCACCGGCTGTAAGAGGTGAGCCGTCGGACCAGGTGAGACCGTCACGGAGATGGAAGGTATAGGTCAGGCCGTCATCAGAGACCTCATAGGGGTTCTCCGGATCTGCACAGTCAGGGACAAGCTGGCCATCCGCATCATAGGCATAGAGCCCGCTGAACACGTTGACAGCGATGCAGGCGCCGTCGACAGAGGAATTCAGAGCCGGGTCAAGCTTGGCAGGCTCAGAAGCCAGATTGATCTTCAGCACGTCCCTCGGGCTGTCAGCATACATGAAATACTTGAAACCGAACAGATTCGAGTAGATGTTCTCCACATCCGTCTTCTGCAGGTAAAGATCGTTGTAATAGTAGATCGGGATGACCGCGCCGGTCTCCATCAGGATGTCCTCAGCCTGGTGCATCAGGGCAACACGCTCATCCGTCGGGATGTTGGACTTAATCTGAGCGATCAGCTCGTCATATTCAGTCCAGTCCGGAGCTGCTTCGTTGTAGGAAGCCGGACTGAGCTCCACGCCTTCCGGTGTCGGATAGAGCGGAGATTCGTAGGTCGCGTTGGCCGCTACCGGCGCAGCGAGCATAGTGGCAGAGGTCACTGCCGCAAGTGCGATGGATAAGAACTTCTTTGTCATAGGAAATCCTCCTTCTTAATAGTGAGGCTGATAGAGCCTCTTGTGTAATATCATGATGCGTGCGGGGTATGGCTTCCCCGGCGCAAGATGTACGGAAAGATGAATGAGAGAAGCAGGCGCCCTCGAAAGAGAGCTTCGCTGCCCGGATCCTTACTTCTCCCAGCAGGCCACCATGTGTCCGCCGCCCCTGTCCGTAAACGGCGGAGTCTCCGTCGCACAGCGTGCCGTCGCATAGCGGCAGCGGGTGCGGAAGGCACAGCCCGATGGCATCTTGAGGGGACTTGGCACATCCCCTTCCAGAATAATGCGCTTCTGCTTCCTGGCCGTCTCCGGATCCGGCACCGGCACTGCGGAAAGAAGCGACTGTGTGTACGGGTGAATCGGGTTCGACATCAGCTCATCGGCATCTGCCTTCTCCACCATTCTGCCCAGATACATCACGGCGATGCTGTCAGAGATGTGATGGACGATCAGCAGGTCGTGGGCAATGAAGAGGTACGCGACTCCCAGCTTGTCCTGCAGCTCCTCAAACATATTGACGACCTGGGCCTGGATAGAGACATCCAGCGCCGACACCGGTTCGTCGCAGACGATGAACTTCGGGTCCACAGCCAGAGCCCGGGCAATTCCGATCCTCTGCCGCTGCCCTCCCGAGAACTCATGGACATATCTCGTGGCGTGCTCCGCATTGAGACCTACAAGAGACATGAGATTCAGGATCTTGTCTCTTCTCTCCGCTTTTGTCCCATAGAGCTTGTGGACATCCAGCGGTTCTCCGATGATGTCCTCGACAGTCATGCGGGGATCCAGGGAAGAATAAGGATCCTGGAATACCATCTGCATTTCCTTCCGGTACTCCTTCATGTTCTTGTCGGTGACTTCCTTCCCCTCGAAGAGAACGCGGCCGCCGGTGGGCTTATAGAGCCGCAGCAAAGTGCGCCCCACGGTCGTCTTGCCGCAGCCGGACTCACCCACAAGGCCGAGGGTCTCACCCGGCTTGATCTTAAAGCTCACCCCGTCCACGGCCTTCAGCATAGTCGTCTTCGCGAAGCCGGTGCGGATCGGGAAATATTCCTTCAGGTCTTCCACCTCCACGAGGTATTCGCTGCTGCCCAGCGCATGCTCACTGCTCATATCAGGATTCCTCCACGTAGGTGTGATTCTTAACATTCATCCAGCAGGAAGCGTAATGCCCATCCGCGATCTTGAGCTCCTGAGGAACCTCGTCGATACAGATCTTCATCGCTTCTTCACAGCGCGTGCAGAACGCGCAGCCCTTCGGAAGATTAAGAAGGTTGATGGGATTGCCCCCGATGGGGATGAGCCGCTCCTTCATATTGTCCACGCGGGGAATGGAATGCAGAAGGCCCTTCGTGTATTCGTGACCGGGTCTGTAGAAAATGTCGTCTGCGGTGCCCCTCTCACAGATCCGCCCGCCGTACATGACGACAATCTCATCCGCCATCTGGGCGATGACGCCCAGGTCGTGGGTGACAATAATGATTGCCATATTCAGCTTCTTCTGCAGATCCTGCATCAGCTCCAGAATCTGGGCCTGGATTGTCACGTCCAGAGCCGTGGTGGGCTCGTCCGCAATGAGGATCCAGGGCTCGGAGGCCAGGGCCATCGCGATCATCACTCTCTGGCGCATGCCGCCGGACAGCTCATGGGGATACTGCCGGATTCTCCGCTCGGCATCGTTGATGCCGACGAGCTTAAGCATCTCCAGAGCCAGATCGTAAGCCTCTGCCTTTGTCTTCTTCGAATGGATGCGGATCGCTTCCTCGATCTGATTCCCTACCGTATAGACCGGGTTGAGAGAAGTCATCGGATCCTGGAAGATCATCGCACACTTCTGCCCGCGGAACACATTCATCTGTTTCGCGCTGTATTTGGTGATGTCCTCTCCCTGGAAGAGGATCTGCCCCTCCGTGATCCTGCCGTTCTGTTCCAGGATCTGCATGATGGAATAGGCCGTGACAGACTTGCCCGATCCGGATTCGCCGACGATACCGAGCGTCTTGCCCTCCTCCAAGGTAAAGCTTACGCCATTTACCGCCTGGACCACGCCGTTGTCCGTCGTGAAGGAGGTATGGAGATTGCGCACCTCAAGGAGCGGTACTTTCTTATCCTTATCAGCCATACTCACTTACCTCCTAAGTTTCGGGTCAAATGCGTCGCGCAGTCCGTCGCCCAGCAGATTGAAAGCCAATACAATGAGGACGATGGTGACCGACGGGAACACCAGCTGCAGCGGGTAGCTCTGCAGGCCTTCCCGGGCGGCATTTGCCAGAGAGCCCAGAGAAGGCATCGGAGCCTTCACGCCCATGCCCACGAAAGACAGGAAGCTCTCCGTGAAGATCGCCGACGGAATCTGCAAAGCCGTCGTGATGATGATGACGGACAGGCAGTTCGGGATGACGTGCGTGCGGATAATGCGGCCCGAGGGAGCGCCCACGGCCTTCGCTGCGAGAATATACTCATTGCTCTTGATCTTGAGAATCTCTCCGCGGACAAGTCTCGCCATGCCGACCCAGTAGAGCAGGCCAAAGACGATGAAGATGGAGACCATGTTGGTTCCCAGCGTCTTGATGATGGGATTCTGCGTATTGGAGAGCGTCTCATTTAAGACCACCGAGAGCAGGATGATGATCAGCATGTCCGGCAGCGAATAAATAATATCCACGACCCGCATCATGATGAGGTCCGCCCGCCCTCCGAAATATCCTGAGACAGACCCGTAGAAGACACCGATGATCAGGACGAGGATCGAGGCAAAGAGGCCCACAACCAGGGAAATCCTGGTGCCGTAGACGACGCGGATAAAGTAGTCGCGGCACATGGAGTCCGTCCCCATAATGTGCGGGAAAAGCTTCTCTCCCGTTTCATCCATATAGGACTGCTCCTTCTTCGAATAGGTGAAGGGCGCCAGGTTCTTCGCCGTCTTGTCGCGCTTTCCTCCCACGGAGATGATATCGGAATAGCTGTAAGGAACGACCATAGGTGCAATGATGATCGTGCCGATGATCAGCACCAGTACGATAATGGAAGCGACAGCCAGCGGATTCTTCATGAGCTTGCGCATGCCGTCCTTGAAGAAGGTCGTGGACTCGCTCATGACATCCTGCTGTCTCTTCTCCTCATCCGTGGCCTTCTCGAATTTGCTCAGGTCCACCTGCAGACTAAAGGGGCTTTTTTTCGGCATATTCGTATTCTCCATAATCCCTCCTTTAGTCCAGCTTAATGCGCGGGTCGACGACCTTATACAGGATATCACTTAAGAGATTCATGATCACCATGATCACGGCAAGAAAGATCGTCGTGGCCATAATCATCGGATAGTCGCGGTTGGTAATGGATTTGACAAACTGCTGTCCCAGACCGCCGATTGTGAAGATGTTCTCCACCACAAGGGAGCCGGTCAGGATATACGCCAGCATCGGGCCGATATAAGTGATGACCGGGATCAGGGCATTCCTGAGGGCATGCTTGAAGATCACCTTGATCGTCGGGACGCCCTTGGAGCGGGCAGTGCGGATATAGTCCTGGCCCAGCGCGTCCAGCATACTTGTCTTGGTGAGCCGCGTGATGTACGCGGTCGGATAGGCCGCCAGCGCAATTACCGGCAGGATGAGGGATTCATTCGAAGCATTCCACACCGGCAGGAGCTTCAATTGAATGCAGAAAATCATCAGAAGGAATGTCGCAAACACAAAGGAAGGCATAGCCGTAAAAAGCGTCGTCAGGAAAATGATAAGACGATCCGGCCATTTGTTCCGGAACAAGGCTGCGATGGCCCCGCAGACGACGCCGATAATCAGGGCGAAGAGCGCGGCAAGGCCTCCGATCCTGGCGGACACCGCGAAGCACTCCATGATCGTGCCGCGAATGTCACGCCCGGTCTTCAGCGAGACGCCGAAATCGCCCCGGAGCATGTTCCCCATATAGAGGAAAAACTGGGTTGTGAGAGGCTTGTCGAGATTATAGCGCTTCTCCAGCGCCGCCTTCGTAGCTTCTGACAGTGCCTTCTCGGAGTTGAACGGACCGCCCGGCACTGCATTCATGGCAAAAAAGGTGATCACACAGATCACCAGCACCGAAAGGACCGCCAGAAGAATCCTTTTCACCAGATATTTGGACATAATGGACTTCCCTTCAAGTCTAGTCTCAATCACATGCTCCGGGCAGGAAACTGCCGGAAACGAATTTCCGGTCCTCGGGGATCTCCCCTCTGAGAACGAAAATCAGCGAATGGATTAATAGAAAAAGATTATAATCGTTTCTGCGGGCAAAGTCAATGCATGGGTCAGGGCCACTTTGAGCGCAGGAGGTCATTTCTGGTAGTTCCCTCTCGGCACGCGCATCGGCAGGTCATCCACGGTCGTGATCTTGATGTTCCCGTAGGAGCCCTCCACCAGGCGCACCCTGGCGAGGCCCGAGGCCTCTACGATCATGGCGTCGTCCGTCACGCCGGCGAGCCGGCTCTCGCCCCTCAGCTTCTGGTTCGCCCTCAGAATGAGCTCATAGGAGAACACCTGGGGAGTCTGGATCAGCCAGACAGAGGAGCGCTTCGGTGTCCTGCCGGCGAATCCCTCCGCATCAATGATCTTCACCGTGTCCTTGGCCGGCATCCCCA
>CADCQE010000006.1 GCA_902803505.1 uncultured Lachnospiraceae bacterium
CGATTCATTTTGTCATTCTTTTTGCCTCATCCGTGGAATTCTCCCATTCCTTTCCTGTTCAATGAAAAAATGCCATTGCCCGTGGAGTATTACAGCTGTAAAGCAGCTATTTGGAAATATCCTATGGCAAAAGGGCACGTATTATGATAAAACCTCAATATAGTCGTTTACGAAATATTCAGCAAATCGTAAGGACGAACAGGAGGGAAAAAATGAGGATAAGAAGTCGTTTTGTCGCAGGGATGCTATTAACACTCATTGTTTGCTTTATGAGCTTCACGCTATGCTGGGCTGAAGGAGAGAATAAGGATACCCCCCGGATCGGTATCATTTCTGCCATGGATAACGAGATCAGTCTGCTGCTTGATAGTGCGGAGGAGGAAGAAGTCGTCACCATCGGCGGTGTAGATTACCATGTCGGAACTCTCTGCGGGCAGGATGTCGTTATTTGCAAATCCGGGATCGGAAAGGTTCTCGGAGCTGCAGGCGTGACGGCGATGCTGAACAATTTTGATATCACCGAAGTGCTTTTTACCGGCATCGCGGGAGGTGTCGGGGATAAGACACATGTGCTTGACATGGTGATTGCAACAGATCTGGTACAGCATGACTTTGGCGAAATTCATGCTGATGGTTTTAAATGGACCAAAGGATATGTGGGAGACGGATATTATCCATGCAGTGAGGAACTGGTTGACCAGGCTTACTCCGCCGCTGTCAGCATCATCGGCGAAGATCATGTCTTCAAGGGAACGATCGCCACGGGAGACCAGTTTGTCGCGTCTGAGGAGTATGTAAACTGGCTCCAGGATAAGTTCGATGCGATAGCTTGCGAGATGGAAGGAGCAGCAATCGCCCTCGTCTGCATGCAATATGATACTCCATTTGTCGTAATCCGGGCAATGTCTGATAAGGCAGACGGTCTCGCCAATAAGACCTATAATGATATGGGCGACAGGGCTGCTGAGTTATCCAGCAGCATTATCATGAAGATGCTGGGGGACACACCGTCTGCGTGACTTAAGCAGCTTAGGAGGCACCGAGCGATTTCTGATCAATCGGTACCCCTAAATCAGGCGCGCATAGTTCTCTTTCGGCTCCAGCGACCGTGCTTTCTCACCAGACTGGAGCCGATACATAATCGATTCGAGAGCTTCCGGCCTGTGAATTGCATACCCCTGGACGAGCTCACAGCCGATCTCCTCCAGAAATACCGCCTGCTCTTCCGTCTCCATACCCTCAGCCAGTGAATGGATCCCGAGGTTCTTGGATACAGTTACCATGGCCTTCATGATCTCCCGGTTCGCACCATTATGTCTGTCCAGATTTCTAAGGAGATCCATGTCGAACTTGATCAGATCCACATCGAACTTGCTAAAGACATTCAGCGAGGAATAACCGCTTCCAAAATCGTCCAGCCAGAGCCTGAAGCCGGCCCTCCGGATCTCGGTAAGCTGCTCGTAAAAATGATCTGTCGCAGTAGCCATGTCCTGTTCTGTAATTTCTATGATAAAATCATCCTTCCCAACTCCATACTGCCCAATGTTGTGCCGTTCTATGATCTGATTGAGTTCGCCGATCACATCCACGTGGTCAAAATCCTGTCTTGCAAAATTTACCGATACGGGAACAAGCGGAAGCCCGTTCTCATAGCGGGTCTTTATCTCCCTGCATACCTGCTCAAACATATACAGATCCATCCGATAAAGGAGATGGTACTCCTCCAGGGCCGGAATGAATTCTTTCGGAGATATGATTCCACGGATCGGATCCACCCATCTCGCCAATGCCTCAAATGCCACGATCTTACGGCTCTCCACACTGGAAATGCCCTGATAGTAGACTTTAAACCATTTGTTCTCAATGGCTTTATTAAAGTTCTCTACAATATATCTGCGGCTCCAGTAGCGGTTGTCATCATCGCGGGAGAAGAAGCGCCGCGTCACGTTCAGGTTTCTCCCCATTCTTTTTAATGCGCGGCGGGCATTGTCCAGCGCATCCGGAGTCTGCGCATCATCTTCGTACTCACTGATCCCGGCGTGAATTCCGGTGGTGTTGCCAAATGCTTCTGTCTTGATTCTCCTGTTGGCTTCATCAATCACAGCTCCGAGCTGCTCTCTGTCACTCATTGGCGTGATCACAATAAAATGATCCTCCGCCCCGCGAATCACCAGCCCCTCAGGGAAGAGATCCGTAAAAACAGAGGCCACAAGCCGAAGCAGTTCATTCCCCTTCGCAAACCCATACTGGTTATTGTAGGACTGCATGAAGTTAATATCCAGATAGATCAGTGCAGGACTGCATCCCCGAACCCGTATGGAATGTACTTTCTCATCCGCATATTTGTGCAGGTAGTTCACATTGGGAAGGCCCGTGATCGGATCGGTAAAGAATAAATCCTGCTGGAACAGGTCATACTCCCTCGCTGCAGCTGTGATCGTGCTCCTGCTCTCGCTGACATCCGTATACGTCAGGGCGGCCAGTTCAGTCCCATCGGGCATGGTCATCCACCCGCCAATTGCATGGATATAATGGTAGCCATCTTTGTGTTTGCAGCGGAATAAGACATTATATCCGCTCCTATGGCCTATGAATTCCTCACTAACATGTGCCACCTTGCCCACATCATCAGGGTGAATCCGCTCGAATTGACCTGCTTTGAACCAGGCCACAGTCCTCTCCCGATCCATTTCTACCAGTTCGCAGAATCCATCCGACACAAGCAGAGGAAAGGCTTTTCCATCGATCAGCTGATCGATGACAAAAGGAATCGGAAGCAGCTCGTAGGCCCGCCTTATTTCTTCAGGGAAACTATACATATTGCACCTCCTAAATCATGAAGAGGCAAGATGACGCTTATGCACCGCATTGATCATAACAGGAAACAGAAAAGCAATATAAAACATCTGAATGAAACAAGTGATTACAGTCCCTGCGAATCCGCTCACTGCATTTTTAATGATCGGATTGATAATCAGGGAAATGATATAATACCCGAACAATCCGCCAGTAAGCCGATAGAAGCGCTCCTGCATAGTAATCTCTGTTGTAAAATGAACGAACCGCCGCTCCAGAACCCAGCCGAGCATAAATGCGCCCATCCAGCCCACTGCCTTAAATGTGTCATTCGCCATCTTCAGTCCATCCACCAGGACTTTTCCCTCTGCGTCCAGATCGGCCGGATACGGTTTTACAAAGGAAAAGACAGCTGCGGCAATAGAAATAGCGATTCCAATCACAGCGATC
>CADCQE010000007.1 GCA_902803505.1 uncultured Lachnospiraceae bacterium
AAAATGCTGCAGTAGGGACGGTTCTTTTTGCGACATTTGTAAAAATGTCGCAAAAAGAACCGTCCCTACTGCAGCATTTTTTGTCGCAAAAAGAACCGTCCCCACCGCAGCATTTCCCCCGCCCCCATTGACTTATTCGATCAAGTAGGTGACAATAGTAATCGATGCGAAAAATGAGATTTTCTATAGGCAGAGTCATTTTCGTAAAAGGTTATAGAAAGTAGAGACGACATGGAGAGATACCAATTTACGGACACACAGCTTGCACTCATCGAACAGATCCCTGTTCCGCTTGCCGTCTATCAGTTTCTTGAGAAGCATGTTACAGCGGTTGCATTTTCAAATGGATTTTTGGAATTGAGCGGATATCCGGATCGGGAGAGCGCTTACAATGCCATGAATCACGATATGTACCGGGATACGCATCCGGATGACATCGCAAGGGTCGCGGATGCCGCACTGCGCTTTGCTTTAGAGGAAACAGCTGACTACGAGGTGATCTACCGCTCACGCTCATTTGGAGGGACGGAATACCACATGATCCATGCCATCGGCAAGCATGTGACGACGGATACCGGGGTAAAGCTCGCCTACGTGTGGTATATCGACGAGGGCTTCTATGAGGAGAACAATTCTTCGGGCATTGAGTTTCGGGGTTCGCTGTACAACGCCCTCCATGAGGAGAGTCTCCTGAAGGAGAGCCGCTATGACTTCCTCACCGGACTGCCCAGCATGACCTATTTCTTCGATCTCGCGGAGGAAGCAAGAAATGCGATGCTCCGCAAAAATGAGTTCCCTGTCCTGCTCTACATGGATCTGGGCGGGATGAAGTTCTTCAATACGCACTACGGTTTTGCGGAAGGGGATAAGCTGCTGCGCGCATTTGCCGGCCTTCTCGCGGACATGTTTGGAAATGAGCACTGCAGTCATTTCGGAGCGGATCATTTTGTCGTCGTCACCAGCGACTCGTATCTTGAGGACCAGCTCAGTCTTCTCTTTGAAAAATGCGGCAAGCTGAACGGCGGCGTCACTCTCCCGGTGCGGGTGGGAGTCTACCGGTTTAAAGAGGAGACCGTGCATGTGAGCACTGCCTGCGACCGCGCGAAGATTGCCTGCGACACGATAAGACATTCCTTCACCTCATGCTTCCATTATTACAGCCAGGATTTGCAGGATGACGTCGAGAGTCGGCAGTACATCCTTGAGAATCTTGACAAAGCCATTAAGGAAAAATGGATCCAGGTCTATTCCCAGCCCATCGTCCGGGCCGTTAACGGCCTGGTGTGTGATGAGGAAGCACTGTCCCGCTGGATTGATCCCGTCAAGGGATTTCTCTCTCCAGCGGATTATATCCCCGCGCTGGAGGATGCCGGTATCATTTACAAATTGGATCTCTATGTTCTCGAGGAAGTGCTCGCGAAGATGGAGGTGCTGAGGGAAAGGGGCATTTTCCTGGTTCCGCAATCCATCAATCTGTCTCGCTCTGATTTCAGCTCCTGCGACATCGTGGAGGAGATCCGCAGCCGCGTGGATGCGTCTGGCCTGGGCCGGCACATGATCAATATCGAGATCACGGAGAGTATCATTGGCAGTGATTTTGATTTCATGAAGCTTCAGGTGGAACGTTTCCGCGAGCTCGGGTTCCAGGTCTGGATGGATGATTTCGGCAGCGGCTACTCCACGCTGGATGTCCTGCACAGCATTCCTTTCGACCTGATCAAGCTGGATATGAGCTTCCTGCAGCGCCTCGATGAGGGGAACTCCGGCAAGGTCATTCTGACGGAGCTTGTGAAGATGGCGACGGTTCTGGGTCTCGACACTGTCTGCGAGGGGGTCGAGACGGAGGAGCAGGCTGAGTTCTTGAGAGAGATCGGCTGCGCCAAGCTCCAGGGCTACTATTTTACGAAACCCATTTCCCTTGCGGATCTGCTGAAGCGTTACGAGACCGGGACGCAGATCGGCTTCGAGGATCCGGAGGAGTCCGGGTACTTTGAGACGATCGGCCGCGTGAGTCTCTTTGATCTCGCTGTTGTTGCGGATACTCAGGAGGATGTTCTGCACAGCTTCATGGACGCGCTGCCCATCGGCATCGTGGAGCTCAGCGGCGACCGCGTGCGCTACGTGCGCAGCAACCAGGCTTATCGGGAGTTTACAAAGCGGTATCTGGGCTTTGAGATCGAGAATGAGAAGCAGACCTTTCCGGCCGCACCTGCCGGAGCCGGCGCTGCATTTATGAAGGTGGTGACGCAGTGCTGCCTGAACGGCGGACGCAGTTTCTTCGATGAGAAGCTGGGGGACGGGGCCATCGTCCATTCCTTTGTTAAGCGGCTCAGCAGGAATCCAAAGACCGGGGTCACTGCCACGGCCGTGGCGGTACTGTCGATCTCCGAGCCCGCATCCGGCGCAAATTATGCGAGTATCACCAGGCCCCTCTCTCCGGTTGGATCTGCGCATAGGTACCCGCTTACACAGGAGGAGCAGGCAGATGCCGCAAAAGGGTGCTGACATTTTCGATCAAATCAAAAAGCTGAAGAAGGTCTTTCCGGAAGCAGTCGTGGACGGCTGTGTCGATTTTGACCGCCTGAAGGAGCTGCTGGGTTCCGCAAATGAGAGCACCGAGGAGAAGTACGGTGTATTCTGGGTGGGCAAGAATGAAGCGGGGAGCTTATATGGGAAGAGCTCTTCCGGCAAGGCTCTCAGTTACCAGGAGGAGCTGAGCTCGGATCCCGGGAATACGAAGAACCTCTTTATTGAGGGGGACAATCTGGATGCCCTTAAGCTGCTGCGCAGTGAATATGCCGGGCGGGTGCGCTGTATCTATATCGACCCGCCGTATAATACGGGCAACAGTTTTGTCTACAACGATTCTTTTGCCATGACGGCTAAGGAATCCGGGGAGGCGGAGAGCAGCCTGGGAGATCTTGGCGAGCGGTATACAATCAACAGGGATTCCCAGAACCGTTTTCACGCCAGATGGCTCTCCATGATGTATCCGAGACTGATGCTCGCCAGGGATCTGCTTGAAGAGAGCGGTGTCATTTTCATTTCCATAGATGACGGAGAGCAGGCGAGCCTGAAGCTGATGTGCGATGAGCTGTTCGGTGCGAGGAATTTTCTGGCACAGATCGTCTGGGAGCGGGCCTTTTCTCCGGTGAATTTGAAGAAACATTTTTCGGTCAGTCACGATTATATTCTGTGCTATGCGAAGAATAAGGAACTGGCTGTCTGCAGGGGGCTGCCCAGGAACAAGGCGGCGAACAGCCGGTATTCGAACCCGGACCACGACGAGCGGGGTCCCTGGACCTCCGGCGATCTGTCCGTGGGACCGGCTGTGGAGAGCAAGGTCTACGAGATCACAACGCCCGGGGGACGGAAGGTGCTTCCGCCCAGCGGGTATTGCTGGCGGCTCGACAAGGAGACCTTTGAGCAGTATGTGAAGGAGAACCGGATCTGGTTCGGCAAGGACGGGAATAACGTTCCGAGGATCAAGCGCTTCCTCTCGGAGGTGAAGAAAGGCATCACCCCGATGACGATCTGGAAGCATGAGGAGGTCGGTCATTCCCAGGACGCTACGAAAGGACTGAAGAAGCTTTTCGACGGGAAGGCCTATTTTGAGTACCCGAAGCCTGTAGAACTTGTGAAGCGCTGCATACGTCTCTACGCGGAGGAAGACAGCATTGTGCTGGACTTCTTCGCGGGCTCCGGGACCACCGCCCAGGCTGTAATGGAGCTCAATGCCGAAGACGGCGGCAGCCGGCAGTTTATTCTTGTGCAGCTGCCCGAGCGCGTCAATAAGAGGAGCATCGCCTATAGGGACGGTTACCGGACAATCTGTGACATCGCCCGGGAGCGCATCAGGCGGTCGGCCGAAGCGATTCGGAAGGAATGCCCCGGGGCGCGGTTTGATGGAGGGTTCCGGGCATATAAAGTGAAATGATGCCACTTTAGCAGCGATATGATCGGAGAACCATGGATTACGAAATCAATTTTCCCCACTTAGGTATCTACTTAAGCCATGTGGGCAAGAGCATACAGATTGGACCCGTGAGCATCGCCTACTATGGAATCATGATTGCCTTAGGCATGACACTTGGCATCTTTGCATTGATGCAGCGTGCCAGGGAGACCGGTCAAAATTCCGATGACTATTTGGAGATCTCAATTCTGACGATGGCGGCGGCAATTATCGGCGCTCGGATTTATTATGTCATTTTTTCCTGGGATTATTATCGAGAGAACATTCTCGCGATCTTTAATCTTCGGGAAGGCGGGCTTGCGATCTACGGAGGACTCATCGCGGGCGTTCTCGCGATCTTTCTGCTGTCAAAATGGAAAAAGATCCCTTTCTCCCGGGTATTGGATACCTGTGTGATTGGAGTGCCCATTGGCCAGATTCTGGGGCGCTGGGGCAATTTTTTTAACCGGGAGGCTTTTGGAAAATACACTGACAACCTCTTTGCAATGCAGCTGCCGGTTTCAGCCGTCCGGCAAAATGAGATCACCCGGGAGATGTGGGACAACACCGTCATTCAGAACGGCATTCAGTTCATTCAGGTCCACCCCACCTTCCTTTATGAAGGACTGTGGAACTGCGGTGTACTCCTTATTCTTTTCCTGCTCCGCAATAAGACAAAGTTCGAGGGAGAGCTTTTCCTGATCTACCTCATCGGCTACGGAGCAGGTCGGTTTTTCATTGAGACGCTTCGCACAGACCAGCTGCTTCTGCCCGGGACAGCAATCCCAGTGTCGATGATCGTCTCAGCAGTGGCTGTCATTGCATCTGTTGTGATTATTATTAAGAAACGGCAATGCGAACGGACCCTTTAATGCTGCATCACCTTTCAGGCAGCCTTAAGTGGTGAGCCAGCGAACCTGAAAATGCTGCAATGGGGACGGTTCTCCCAAGGGTGCTACTCTGAAAGTTATCAATCGGTCTTCTATAGGAAAAGGAGAAATGGTTATTCGCATGAACGCAAAAGAAGCCCTAAAAACCTATTTCGGTTATGATTCTTTTAAGCCCGGCCAGGAGGAGATCATAAGTGCGATTCTTTCAGGGCAGGATGTCCTGGCGATCATGCCGACGGGTTCGGGAAAATCAATCTGCTACGAGGTGCCGGCCCTGCTTTTGCCTGGAATCACCATTGTTATATCGCCGCTCATTTCCCTGATGCAGGATCAGGTGAAAGCCCTGAATGATTCGGGGATTCGTGCCGGCTATATCAATTCATCCCTTACGAATACACAGATTTCAAAGGTCTATTCCCTGGCGTCGCAGGGGGCATTTAAGATCCTGTATGTAGCGCCGGAGAGACTGGAGAGCTTCCGCTTTGCGGATTTTGCAAATCAAATGGAGATATCGATGGTAACGGTGGATGAAGCGCACTGCATTTCGCAGTGGGGACAGGATTTCCGGCCGAGTTACCTGAAGATCGTCGAGTTTATTGACAGCCTGCCGAAAAGGCCTGTCGTGGGAAGCTTTACAGCGACAGCCACAGAAGAAGTAAAAACAGATATCGCCTGCGTGCTGAAATTGCGAAATCCAAAGGTTGTGGTCACTGGTTTTGACCGTGCAAACCTTTTTTTTGATGTAGAGACAACGAAGAAGAAGGATGCCTATGTGCTGAAATACGTCCGCGAGCATTCGGACGAGAGCGGGATCATCTATTGTGCCACAAGGAAAAATGTGGACTCCCTCTATGACCAGCTCTGCAGTGAGGGAATTGCCGTGGCGAGATATCACGCCGGAATGAGCAATGGAGAGCGGAAGCAGAACCAGGATGATTTTATCTATGACCGATCCCCGGTAATTGTGGCGACAAATGCATTCGGCATGGGCATTGATAAATCAAATGTCAGATATGTGCTCCATTACAACATGCCGCAGAGCATGGAGAATTATTACCAGGAAGCAGGACGCGCCGGAAGAGACGGAGAGCCTTCCCAGTGCATCCTGCTGTTTTCCCCCCAGGACATCATGATCAACAAATTCCTTCTCGCGCACAAGGATTTTTCCGAGATCGACGTGGAAGACGTGGAGCTGATCCGGCAGCGCGATGCGAAAAGACTTCGGATCATAGAGGGGTACTGCAGGACATCCGACTGCCTCAGAAACTATATTCTTCAATACTTTGGCGAGCACAGAGACGACCCCTGCGACAATTGCGGAAATTGCAGCCGCGAGTTCACAGAGATCGACATGACGGAGGAAGCAAAGCAGATTATCAACTGCGTCTATGAGACAAAGGGAAGATATGGGATCAATATCGTACTTGGGACACTCCTCGGCGCAAACCGTGCCAGGCTGAAAGAACTGGGTACGGACCATTACAAGACATACGGCATTTTGAAAAATCATACCGAGCAGGAGCTGCGGCAGCTCGTCAACCAGCTGCTGCTGGAAGGCTATCTCTATCAGACAACGGACCAATACAGTGTGGTCCGCATGGGAAATATCATGCCCTTGAAAAATCCGGAGAACCGCGTGCGAATCCGCGCAGTAAAAGACAGGAATCCGGAACCCGCAGCCTCGTCGCGCCGCAGGAGAAATACAGATACCCTCACCAAAGCCGGTTATCATTTGTTTGATGACCTGCGCCGGCTGAGACTGACGATCGCCAGAGAAGAAGGAATGCCGCCGTATATCATTTTCAGTGATAAGACCCTGATCGATATGAGCGCCAGGACACCGCTGACGAAGGAAGCAATGCTGAATGTATCCGGCGTCGGGCAGGCAAAATACGAAAAATACGGGGAGAGGTTCATAAAGACAGTAAGAACATTTTTAGAAGACAATCCTGAGGCAGTGACGAGCATCGTCGATGAGGAGACCTCACCTGAAAATGCGCCGAAGACACAGAAGACGCGGAAGACTCCCAAGACGCCGAAGGAGCCCTTCTATCTGAACCCTGAGGATGCGGGGAAATATGAATATCGCGAGCTTGCACTCGTAACGGAGATCAAGGATGAACTCAACCGGATCACCTCAGCAGAAAATGTGAAGCATGTATTTGGAACGGACATTTTCAGGGTGTTGGTGTCCATGGGCTATGTTGAGGAGCGGCAGGAAGACGGGCGGAGCATCCAGGTCCAGACAGAGCAGGGGCTTGCAAAAGGGATTGTTTCGGTGGAGAAGACGAGTAAGCTTGGGAATGTGTATACGGTACTGATGTATCCGGAGGAGATGCAGAGGGAGATCTTGGAGTACTGCGTGGGCCAGAGGGAGGCAATGCTGCAGTAGGGACGGTTCTTTTTGCGACATTTTTCATAGGTCGCAAAAAGAACCGTCCCTACCGCAGCACTTCCCATGCCCCCCAACTTCATATATAATAGTACTAATCAGTCAAACAAAAAAGGAGGCTGCACCATGGAATGGATCGTCGTCGCGGACAGTAATCAGACCACCCTGCAGACCGCCGGGCAGATCATATGCAGACTGAAGATGCGGATGACAGGCTTCAAGACAGCCCAGGGCCTGCAGGATTATCTGCGCTATAACCGGCCGGATCTGATCATCCTCGGAAATGTCATGTGGGAGCTCGGCGCCTTCGAGGCCGTCGCGGCCCTGCGGAAGACCATGGGACCCGGCCCGGAGGTCCCCGTCATTCTTCTGGCGGACCAGGAGGAGCGGGAGCTCGCGGAAAATGCCCAAGCCATGGGCGCGGCGGCCGTGGTCAGCAAGCCCCTGACAACAGCGGAGCTGACAAGCTGCGTGCAGAATGTGCTCGCCCTGCATGAGCAGAGCGGACAGTCCGGTCAGGCGGCGGATTCACCGGGGCGCAATCTGGAAGAGATCGCTCTTGCCCTGGAGGAATGCAACGAATCCACCAATGGCATGTGGATGGGCAAAGAGGCCTTCGGCAACGTCTACCGCCACATGCTGCGCTATCTGGACCGCTACCACGGCACGGCCTTCCAAGTGCTCTTCACCGTGGAAATGCCGAAGGCTACTACAGAAGTACAGCGCAAGGAGATCATGATCCAGTTCCGCCGGCAGCTTCAGCACACGCTGCGAAGCAGCGATATGATGTTTGAAAATGGGGACAACCAGATCTTCCTGCTCCTCCCGGAAGTGGGGGAAGCCGACATCGGACATGTGCTCGCAAGAATCATAGACGAGTGGAAGCAAACGGAATACGGTTCCATCACCGAGATCGCCTCCGAGGTCCAGCGGGCCAGACTGGGCGGCAGCAAGAAGGCGGAAAGATCCCGGAGCTGGTCGAACTGGGTCGTCGTAGTAGATGACGACGTCACCAATTTGAAAATGGCTGGCCTCATCCTCAGCAAGCAGCATATGCGCGTAACCGCGCTGAAATCCGGGCGGGCCCTGCTGGAATATGTCAGAGAGAACAAGCCTGATCTGATCCTGCTTGACATCAAGATGCCGGAAATGGACGGCTTCGAGACCCTGCAGCGCCTGAAAGAGGAGACGCAGCCGGGGCAG
>CADCQE010000008.1 GCA_902803505.1 uncultured Lachnospiraceae bacterium
CAAGCTCTCATCATCCCGGCAGATGCTGTTTCTGTTGATGCTTCGATTCAGAGCAACGTCTTTGCACGATTCTTTATACTGATGTTCCTGAATTACGTGATCCTTCTGTGGTTTCCTCTGCTTCATTTCACGGTTCAAGTCTGCCACCGTATTTTTTTCGGAATCTGTCAATCAGGTCATTCACGGCATCAGGAGCCTCAGTGTTAGAGTTATGTCCCGCTCCCATGATCCACTTGATCGGAATTCCGGTTTTCCTGTGCCATGCCTTGTTATAACGGATACATGAGCCGGCATGATCTTCCGTCCCGCAGATCAGCAGCGCCGGACACTTGATTCTGTAAGGCAGGTCTGCTTCCATGGCTTCTGCAAGCATCCGAAAACCGTGGCCGGATATTCTGGCATAGCGCTCCTTCTTCCCGTCATAGACCATCATCATATCACGCATCAGTTTCCTGCCATATTCCGACATGGCAACCCCTTTTGTTCCGGTTTTGATAAGTGCTTTCCATGGATAATACCGATAGACCGGTTCCATCCGTTTCAGAAGCCATATCTCAATCGACGTGACATACTCTCTCTGCAGCGGAGCAGAGTCGATGGAGATGAAGCCCTTCGGCTTATCCGGAAATAATTCGCAGTACATCTGGCCGACATACCCACCCATGGACTGTCCGATAATAACCGGAGACATAATGGACTCCTGCTCTAGGATGCCGTTAAGCCAGCGTGCTTTATCACTCAGGTCAAAGGAGGAAGCAAACGGCCAGGATGCAGCATGCTCCGGCGCATCCCACACAAGGACACGGCACTTCCCTTCAAAGTATTCGATCTGTTTATCAAACAGCCTGTGATCCGCAGTCAGTCCGGGAAGAAAAATCAGTGCCATTTCCGACGGTATGTCATTTACCCAATAGTGGATCGTTCCACAGGGCGCAGTAAATAACTTTTCTTTCATATCTCTCTATATCTCTTTAATGATCACGGTTGTACAGTAATCGGCTTGAACTGAAAAGAAGAAAATTCAAATCTGCCGGTGGCTGCATCTCAGTGGGGGCACCTCCACTGAGATGTCAATGCGCCGTCTCCAGCCCGGCATACTCATAACCTTCTTCTGTCACAGCAGTCTTCAAGGCTTCTTCATCCAATGGCTCACTGTGCTTTACCACGACTCTGCCGGTGGTATGATCGGAAGTCGCCTCTGCAATGCCGCTGATGCTTTCCAGCGCCTTTTTGACATGTCTCTCGCAGTTGCTGCACATCATACCGTTTACCAGTACTACTGTCTCCTGCATCATTTCATTTCCTCCTTCTGTTACTTCAACAGCTCTTTTCATTTCTTTTTCTTCATTGGTTACTTTCGTGCCGGAAGACGTTTCTTCGAAGAGCTTTGCAGCCGCAGCTGATGACTCTGTGCCCTGCGGCAGTGCCGGTCTTAGAAGTTTCCTGTCCTTAGATGCGTCATGTACATTGAAAAGATTAAGTCTCAGGGCATTCATACACACTGTAAACGATGAAATCGCCATAGCTGCCGCGCCCCACATCGGATTCATCTCGATTCCCCGGTACAAACCCGCAGCCATAGGGATGAGAATCACGTTGTAGGCAAATGCCCAGAAGAGATTCTCGTGAATATTTCTAAGGACAGCCCTTGACAGTCTTGTCGCTCCGGAAACATCGGTCAACTTCGAATTCATAAGAACGATATCTGCTGAATCGATCGCCACGTCAGTGCCCGCGCCGATTGCGATCCCCGTATCCGCCCTTGTAAGCGCAGGAGCATCGTTGATACCGTCACCGACCATAGCTACCTTTCCTCTGGTCTGCAGCTGGCGTATGACAGCCTCTTTTCCCTCCGGCAATACGCCTGCAATGACCTTGTCCACGCCGGCCTGTGCCCCGATGGCATTGGCTGTCCGCTCATTGTCGCCGGTCAGCATAACGACCTCAATCCCCTGTGTCTGCAGTTCCTTAACCGCGAGAGCAGAATCCTCCTTGATCACATCCGCTACCGCTATGATACCGAGCAGACTTCCGTCCTTCTCAAAAAACAGAGGAGTCCTGCCCTGCTCTGCGAGCCTGTGCGCCTGTTCCTGCCAGGTCTTTCCAATCTCTGAGATAGCTGATATGAATTTGCCGGAGCCGCCATGAAGCAGAGAAGTGCCGATACGGCCTTCAAGACCGTTTCCCGCAAGTGCTGCAAAATCCGTCACATCAATAGAGACAGCGCCCTTCTCTTCAGCATATCGGACAACAGCTCCCGCAAGGGGATGCTCTGACTTCTGTTCCAGCGAATATGCGGCCTGAACCAGTTCCGTCTCTGTAACACCGGAGGCAGGAATTACATCGGTCACAACAGGTCTTCCCTCTGTGATCGTGCCGGTCTTGTCAAGTGCTATGATCTGTATGCGTCCGGCAGTTTCCAGAGCTTCCGAAGTTTTGAAGAGAATACCGTTTTTCGCCCCTATCCCGCTGCCCACCATGATGGCTACCGGAGTGGCCAGGCCAAGCGCACAGGGGCAGGAGACTACAAGCACCGAAATCGCTCTCTCGAGCGCGAAGGTCATTGTCTGACCAGAGATCATCCATACCGCAAATACGACGATTGCGATTCCAATGACCGCGGGGACGAACACACCGGACACCTTATCCGCAATCCTTGCGATGGGAGCCTTGGTTGCCGCCGCGTCAGAGACCATCTGTATGATCTGGGAAAATGTCGTATCTTCACCGACTCTTGTCGCGCGGGCCCGGATATAGCCGGACCGGTTAATCGTAGCGGCAGATACGACATCATCCACATCCTTATCAACCGGGATCGATTCCCCTGTAAGCGCGGACTCGTCCACTGCCGTATTTCCCTCGATTATGATTCCGTCAACCGGTATGGATTCGCCCGGCTTTACGACGAATATATCTCCCGGCTGCACATCATCTATGCCGACTTCAAACTGCCGGCCTCCGCGTTCTACGACTGCAGTCTTAGGAGCCATGCGAAGCAGGTTTTTAAGAGCATCTGTTGTGCGTCCCCTGGACATGGCCTCGAGCGTTTTGCCCACTGTAATCAGAGTGGGAATCATAGCTGCCGTCTCAAAATAGAGCTGATCATGATAAGTATCCATCAGATCCATATTGGAAATGCCGCCTGTAACCATCACGGTCATTTTGTAGAACACATACAGGGACCAGGCAAAGGATACGGAAGATCCGAGCGCCACCAGAGCGTCCATATTAGGAGACAGATGAGCCAGTCCTCTGAATCCTGACGTAAAGAAGTCTCTGTTGATATACATTACGATGATCGCAAGCAGCATCTGCGTAAGCGAAAGTCCCAGATGGTTATGCTCAAGGAAGGACGGAACCGGGAG
>CADCQE010000009.1 GCA_902803505.1 uncultured Lachnospiraceae bacterium
CGCTCCGGAGGAAGAAGCCAGGGCGCTTGCCGAAGTGCCGGAGACGACGGCCCCCAGCAGCAAAGCAAGCAGGAGCAGACGCACTGCTGGCCGATATTTTCTTAAAATGAGGAAAGCTCCAGCATATATTTTGGATCCCATCGATATAATTCCTCTGCAATCAAGCGGTACCAATTCTCTTCCCGCTCATTTCTTAACACCAGATCAAAATACATCTCAGACAGCCCGATGATGTGGGCATCCCACAGGGTTGTCTCCTGAATCAGCGAACGAATTCTCTCATAAGGCGGCCTCGTCAGGAAGAACTCCACGGGACCGGCTGTCGCGGCAAAGTCCCTTCCGCGGAAAAGGGCGAACATGGGCCCGCTGATGTAGCCGCTGCAGTCATAAGCTCCGAAGAGCTCCGCTGTCTCATCCATACCGCATTCACGAAGGAACTGCACAAAGCTTCTCTGCCATCCCGGGAGATAGACAGACTGGAACGGCCCTCCAAACCAGGTGAGCCCCCGCTCAAAGAATGTGATAAGCGCGTTGGTAAACACGCCGGGCAGTACTTTCCGTTCTTCCAGGAGCGGAAGCAATACGGAGCGCCTGCAGGAATAGGTCACCCTCTCATGGTGCCAGTCTGTTCCGCTGAGGTCTCCGTCCGGAGTAAGCGTGAGGGCAATCTTTCTGCCTTTCTCATCTGCTCCTTTAAAGAGCAGATCGCTTAAGGAAGCTCCATCCGGGGTCTTTGTGCGGGTCAGCTTCTCCCGCAGCTCTGCCTCGTCCAGCATTCTGCTGATGAGCGAAGCTTCATCCCTGAGCTCTTCGATCAGCAGAGGCCTGACAAGCTCCTCCGCCTCCAGGTATACAAAGACCGGACCGCTCTCCCCTTCAAACAGTTCATGGGACAGCTTCTCTCCGGCCAGAGTGACCTGGTCAGAGAAGCGGGCATAGCTTTGCAGCTCTTCGTTCCCGTAGAGTCCCGGGCCAAGCTGCTCCAGAGCTCCAAGGAGCACGGGATTGTCTGTCTTCTCTGCCGCCATCTTCCGGAATCGCGCGAGCATATCCGGACCAATCGCGTCAGAGCAGGAAGCCATCTGAACACTGTGCTTAGCAGGAAAAATGGGGAAGAGCTGTTTCTCATCCCCGGATTGATATGCGCTGATGCCTCTGGCGTAAGTAGAATTTTCCAGTTCAACTTGTCCTCCACAGAACACCGGAACATAGCGGGTCTTGGTATGAAGTTTCTGTAAAAGCTCTGCAAAAAGGAGATCGCCCTGGAAGGACTGGGAACAGAACAGAGCGCCCAGATGGTCGGCACTGCACAAAGCTTTGAGGCCCAATGCTTTTTTGACCTCCTCCCCTGCCCGCTCTCCCAGACGCTCCGCCGTAAAGCGGGCTGCCGTTTCCAGAAAATCACCGGGATCTCTGGCAGGTACAATGGTTCCATTGCGGAGCGCTTTCTCTGCCTGTTGGGAGAGAAACAGATCCAGAGTCTGCCCGCCGCAGCTGCGGCAGGCCCTCATTGTCTCATTTCTCTCACAGCAGAGCTCCGCCATAGCTGCTACTGTCGCATTCATTTGCTTTCCTTTCCGATATAATAGAAGGAGAGCATAGTGATATCATCAAACTGAGGAGCCTCCCCGACAAAGGCATCGATCTCTTCCCTGACGGCCGGAAGCAGATGGTAGACATCCTTATCCTTATGCTTATTCAGGGCCACCACAAGCCTCTGTTCGGTGAACAGCTCATAATTCGCATTCGTGGCTTCCGTGACACCATCCGTGTAAACAAAGAGGTGGTCACCGGGATCCATATGGAACGAGTTCTCACGGTAGCGGATTCCTTCCATCGTTGCCACTGCCGGCGAATGCCTTAAGCGGATCAACTCGTAGTCGCCGCCACTTCTGCAGACCGCGGGGCACTCATGGCCGGCATTTGCCTCGATACCGTCTCCTGTCTCGGTGTTAATCAGGGCAGCCCATACAGTGACGAAGAAGCCGGTATCATTTCCTTCGCACAGCTGCTCATTGACGTTCCGCAGAGCCTCACCGGGAGTATCGCCCGAGAGCATGCGGTTCTTAATCAGCGTCTTCGCAATAACCATGAACAGCGCAGCCGGCACTCCCTTACCGGAGACGTCGGCAATGACCAGGCCAAGATGCGTGTCATCGACGAGGAAGAAATCGAAGAAGTCTCCGCCGACCTCCTTCGCCGGCGACATTGTGGCAAAGATATCGAAATCATTCCGTCCTTCGAAGGGCGGGAAGATCTTCGGAAGGATGTCCGTCTGGATCTGTGTCGCCACCGACAGCTCTGCTCCGATGCGCTCCTTCTCTGCTGTCACGGTCTGCAGATTGATCATGTATTCGTCCAGCTCCGTAATCATCCCCGAGAAGCGCTCTGCAAGGGAACCGATCTCATCATTCTGGCCGCGTCTCGACATGATCTCTTTTGAGATGGCGGGATCCTTCTCCTCCGAATAGGTCTCAACCTCTCTCTCGAGCCAGCTGATCCGGTTCAGTACTCTCATACGGATAAACAGATACAGAAGCAGCGTAGAGATCGCGAGAACGATCAGGGAGACTAATGTCTGGCGTATCACGGAGTTGAGGATATCAGAATTGACCTTCGCCACGCTGATTTCCGCGCAAACCAGTCCCACCTGTGTATTGCTGAGGGTCAAAGGCATGCAATAGGTATAAACATGTCCGAACTCGTTGTTCAGCGTATCGAAACCTGTGGGAGCCTTATTCCTTTCCCATGCTTCCCACATATATTTGTGAATCGTAGGATCCTCATAGACCTGGTCTCCGAGGAAGAGACAATTGTTGCCGTCGCTGTCAAGGATCTCATTTCCCTGCTCGTCCGTAAGGGGCGTCATAGTGGGGTCGAACATATAGTTCATCGTATATTCTTTGTCTTCCTGAGGATACAGGAAATAGACGTAGCTCAGATGGAACTCATCTACCGCATCGAAGAAGACAGTGAACCAATATTCGAAGCGATAGATCACATAGAGTCTCTGTCCCTCATGGTCCAGATCATCAAATGTGAGATCCTCTCCGAAGACATGGCCCGGGTAATGCTGCTTCAGATAATAGTAAAATTCGCGCTCGGAATGAACGCGGTCCTCCCGGAAGTTCATAGGAACCAGGACCTCATCCGTGTACTCCGCGAAAAACTTCTTCAGATTCAGGAATTCATCGCCTTCTTTTTCGATCAGTCCGCTCAAATGGTTCGTGAGCTTCTGAAGGTCCAGCACACAAGTAGCCCTGTAATTATGTGTCTGGTTCAGATAGGTCATGTTACTGCTGATCAGAATGGTCACCAGTGTAAAAAGGACAAACAGTGCGCCAAACTGTCTTGCAAGGCTTTTTCTTTTATTCATGGTCACCTCATACTAGATAGTCGGTTACTGAAGATATATATACTTCCAAATATTTTAGCATAATTACAGACGATTTTCCAGCGCTTCTTCTTTCCACGGATCATGGTATAATATCAGACGTCTATCGGATACCGCACCACAATTACAGAAAGGGGACAGGCCATGCGAGAAGAATTTGCGCATATTCTGGAAGAAGTACTGAAAGGCCGCGGCGCTCAATATGAGAGGGAGCTTGACGGCCGCCGCATCGTGCGCCGCTTCGAGCCGAAAGAACGATTAATCCTTCTCGGAGGCGGCCATATTGCCCGGCCATTGTGCCGGCTCGGTTCCATGCTGGACTTTGAAGTGACCGTCGTCGACGACCGCCCCTCCTTTGCCAATTCTTCCCGCTTCCCGGATGCAGCGAAAGTACTCTGCAGCAGTTTCGAGAAAGCTATCCGGGATCTGGCCCTGAAGTCCGGGGATTATGTCTGCGTGATCACAAGAGGCCACCGCTATGACGGCGAGTGCCTGCGGGCAATCCTCGCAGGCACTGAAGTACTCTATCTCGGTATGATCGGATCTAAGCGGCGCGTCGCAGGCCTCCTTCACCAGCTGGAAGAAGAAGGCTTCGATCCTGAGAGACTCTCCCGGATTCACAGCCCGATCGGACTTAAGATCGGAGCAAAAACACCGGCAGAAATCGCGGTGTCCATCTGTGCGGAGATCATTGAGTGCCGCCATTTGCGTCAGGTTGAGGAGGATCCATCCGTTCTGCAAAGGACAGACACGGATCTGCCGCTCCTCCGCTTTCTCGCAGAGGACCCGTCTCCCGGGGCCCTCATGACAGTTGTCTCAACCTCAGGCTCCACCCCCGTCGGCACCGGGGCCATGATGGCTATCGACAACGCCGGCCGCATTTTCGGCACAATCGGCGGAGGCTGCGGGGAAGCAGAAGCAATGCGCAAAGCCCGGCAGATCATAGGGAGCGGAAGCTCCTGCATCTGCGAAGTCGACATGACTGCAGATCCGGCCAGCGAAGAAGGCATGGTCTGCGGCGGGAAGATGCGCGTGCTTGTGGAGGACAAGTGATGCTGCAGTGGGGACGGTTCACCCCATCATATAGCTGTTCATAATCGCCTTCACCTCGTCAGAGGCCTCCAAAAAGACTTTCACGATATTGGGATCAAAGTGAGAGCCGCTGCCCTCCTCGATAATTCCCATCGCTTTCTCGAAGGGGAAGCCGTCCTTATAGCTGCGCTTGGACACGAGGGCATCGAAGACATCCGCCACGGCCATGACGCGGGCCGAGAGGGGGATCTCCTCTCCCTTAAGTCCGCAGGGATATCCTTTCCCATTCCACTTTTCGTGGTGGTAGTGCGCGAGGTTTCTCGCCTCCTTCAGATAACCGGAATCCTCCTCGGAGACCATGTTGATCGCGCTGGTGATGATCTCGGCGCCCGCCGTCGTGTGGGTCTTCATGATCTCAAATTCTTCATCCGTCAGCTTCCCGGGCTTGTTAAGGATCGCATCCGGGACCTGGATCTTGCCCACATCGTGAAGAGGCGCGGACATCATCACATCATCAATGAACTCATCCGTCAGCTGGTCTTCATAGATGTGGTTCTTGCGGAGGTTCCTCATAATGACTCCCGTATAGGCCGCTGTCTTTCTGACGTGCTCGCCGGTATTCTGGTCTCTGCTCTCCACGATATCCGCCAGCACCAGGATGAGCCCGGACTGAAGCTTTCCGATCACCTCTCTCTGCTTCTGAAGCGTGGCAATATAAGTGGCCATATCCTCCGTTGTCCTGGCCATATCCTTCGTGGTCTTGACAATCGAAGTGTAGAGATTCTCAATCTCATCGTGAGTATGAATGTCCAGTTCCTCGATGCTCTCCACGGCATGGGCGCGCTTATCTTCCGTATCGAAGGCGAAGCGGTTGGTCAGCATCGCCATGCTGTTGATCGGAAGGATCACATTGTATTCCGCCAGATAAATGACCACCGTAAGGATCACGACGAAGAATCCGAAGAACAGGGAGACAACCCGCGCGAGGAATTGATACCCGTCCTTTGTAATGTGGTCCATATTGATATCCACTGCGGCGTAGCACTGGCACACCCCTTTGCTGTCATAGACAGGGCTGTAAGTCGTAAGCAGCCAGCCATAGGTCTCATTCGAGGTGACCGGCTCAATCGGTTCGCCATTTAAGAGTGCGGGCAGGTAGTCAGCAAAGGCCTGGTCAAACTCAACCAATGTGCCGGGATCCTCCCCGGGGAGATCCTCAGAGTCCGGATCAAAGACCACCACGCATCCGTCCTTGGTGATCCGGTACACATAGCAGTACTCGATATAGACAGAGTTGTCCATCAGGCTCTTCATGACGGCCTCTGCTTCCTTGTATCCTTCCGCCTTGTCCCCCTTCTCGATATACTCGTCTACCTTATCCGGGTCGAAGGACTCTTTGATCACTTCCACCAATCCCTCTGACAGGACCAGCTGTTCATTTATCGATGCATTTCGAAAATGGATAAAGCTGATTGTCGTCACCACTCCGGCAGTCAGTACGGTAGAAATGGAAACAATCAGAATGATCTTGCGCCTCAGCGACCGCTTGCGGGTCTTCCTGCTCTCTTTCTCAAGAGCAGCCTTGGAAAGCGGCGTCTGCTGGTATCCGCTGATCTCAAATAAATGATGGATGTGCCGGGGAACCAGCTTCAGGGCAAGGGCAACAATCAGCACCGTGATTGTCTTATCCAGCAAATCGATCAGTATGTCAGCGGTGAACTGGGACCAGAACATGCTGAGCCTGCCGGAATCGTAGAACTGGCGGGCCAGTGGAGCAGAGATACCGGTGCCGAAGTCAAACCCATAGAGCATCCAGGTCAGAATCGATCCCAGGCCGCCCCATATGGCTGCAAAGGTCAGAATGATAATCGGAAGCCTGGAAGGCTTTTTATAGAATCCCCTGCCCGCATAAATCGCTGAAAAGACAGCGATCAGAACAGTCAGGGAGCCATAATATGCCGTCGTATAATCCCCGATTCCGTTGATCAGGTTCGTCAGGAAGCCGACGATGATTCCGGGGATAAAACCTCCGAGAGCCGCTGCAAAAGCGCTGCCTATATTGTCCAGATACAAAGGCAGCTTGAAGGCCAGTGCAATCTTCACTCCCAATATATTTACAAGGAGGCCGATGCAGCTCAGCAATATCATATAGGTCTGTATCACATGTTTATTATGCTTCTTATCCATTTCTATTTGTACTTCCTCACCGGTCTCAGCACGGATGCCCAATGTTCAGAGAAAAGATCAGCACACGAAAGAAAGCTGAAAGCTTGATGACGCAGATGCTCCGGATCAATTGCTGATCAAAGGATCCTTCGACAAAATGGCAATCAGGATCTCGCCCAGGACACCGAGAGCTGCAGCGACAAGAAAGGCCGGCTGGAACTGCCCTGTCGATCCCTTGATCGCGTTCATGATCATCGGGCCCAGAATCCCGGCCAGTGCGAAGCCGATGAACATAATTCCATAGTTCACACTGTTGTTCTTCCGGCCGAAGGTCTTAGCAGTAAACCCCGGATAGATGCCCATGATACTTCCGAATCCAAAGCCGGCGAGGGCAAGGCCCAGATAGAACAGGAAAGGCACGGACTCTCTGCAGAAGAACAGCATGACCCCGGCAATGATCGAGATCCCGAAGGTAAGCCGCATCGTTCCGCAGGCCCCGAGGCGGTCAGACAGCATGCCGGAGGCCAGTCGGCCCAGCATATTGAAGAGCGCCAGGAGGGACACGACAAAAGCCGCCTTCTCCGGCGAAAAATTCATCATCTGCTGGGCGATCGGCGATGCCTGCGAGATGATCATCATTCCGGCAAATGCCCCGCAGGTCAGGGTCAGCAGCATGAAGAAGAAGGTCTTCGTGCCAAGCATCTCCCTCCAGCTCATATCGCGCGCCGGCGCAGCTCCCGCAGTGCTCGTCTTCATTCCTGCCGTGAACCCGGCCGGAGCCGCTTCGATCACAAATGCGGAAAGGATGATCACTGCCCCCATCACGCCGCCGAGGATCTTGAAAGCCGTGGTCACAGGCATGGTCTTCAGCATGGCTGTCGCAATGAGCGGGACGATGATAGAGCTCCCGCCGTAGCAGGCCGTCGTGATCCCTCCCGCAAAACCGCTCTTGTCCGGAAAGAATTTCACGGCATTTGATACGATCGTGCCATAGGCCATTCCGCATCCGAGGCCGACGCCCAGACCATAGGTCACGATCAGCATCGGAACGGAGGTCGCGAAGCCTGAGCCAATCATCCCGGCGCCAAAGAGCACACCGGCCACTACCAGGACCCACTTGGGCCCGATACGGTCATTGAAGCCCCCTCCCGTGATCATGGTGATGGGCCCAACCGCATTCGCCACGGTGAACACAATGGCGAGCGACGTGATCTCCTTTCCCGTCAGCTCCGACAGATAGGCACTCATCGGAGAGGCAAAGACGCTCCAGGCATACAGGGAACCGACACACAAAGTGACAAAACAACTTGCGATCAGAATGAGCCAACGTTTTTTCATGATATCCATAGGACAATCTCCTCTTCACATCAAATCCGCTGCCGCGGCTTATTCAGAAGCCAGCAATTCTTCCTGCAAGTCAAGTTCTGTATGAATCCGTCAGAGTTTGCTTTTTCCTTCTCCATCTTATCACAAAGTGATGCTTTGGGCAAATAATGAGCCCCGGGCCCTCTCATCAAGAACGGCTTCTGCTGTCGATCATTGCATCGACTAACGCAACAGCCTCGTAGACCATAGCGTCGCAGTGCGCCTTCTTATCTCCGCCGCGCTCGGCATTGACCCGCAGCAGATCCCTGCAGTCAATCAGGCCCTCGTGCTTCTTCCGCACCTCCTGGCACAGCTTATTTGCGTCCTGCGCCCCGTCGAATCCAAGCAGGCCGAGCACCATCAGCGCTCCGGTCACGGCCCCGCACACAGATCCCATTTTCATCCCCGCGCCGAAATTCGCCGCAAGCTGATACGCCGTCTCTTCGTCAAGACCTGCTTCCTTTGCAAAAGGTACGATCACCGACTGTGCGCAGTTGTAATGCCTCTCTGTAATTGCCCGCAGTTCCTTTGCTCTCTCCAGATGTGTACTCATTTTTCAATTATCCTTTCATGAAAATGTGTCATAGCAGCCGATAACGAAATGATCTGCTATGTACCTTCACATTATCATACCACGCAAAATATCATCTTGGAACATCCCGCGAATTCATATATAATAGCACCATTAGCCCGAGTGGGTCAGAGGTTCACCAAGAACCATCCCTCTGACCCACATCCAAGAGGAGGTTTTATTATGGCAAAAGCAAAACAGAAAGTCCCTTCCATCATCGACAGTGTGGAAGCACTGGAATTGAAGATGGCAGCAATGAGGGAAGCCCAGAAGGTCTACGCTTCCTATTCGCAGGAGCAGGTAGACACAATCTTTAGAGCGGCCGCAATGGCAGCCAACAAGGCAAGGATCCCGCTTGCGAAGATCGCCGTCGAAGAAACCGGCATGGGTATCATGGAAGACAAAGTGATCAAGAATCACTTCGCCGCCGAATATATCTACAATCAGTTCCGCAATACAAAGACCTGCGGCGTGATTGAGGAAGATGCAGTCAGAGGGGTCAAGAAGGTCGCAGAGCCCCTGGGCCTGATCGCGGCCGTCATCCCGATGACCAACCCGACCTCGACCGCGATCTTCAAGACCCTGCTCAGCCTGAAGACAAGAAATGCAATCATCATCAGCCCCCACCCAAAGGCAAAAAGATGCACGATCGAGGCAGCCCGGCTGGTTCTCGATGCCGCGGTAAAAGCCGGTGCTCCGGAAGGAATCATCGGGTGGATTGACGTTCCCTCCCTCGACATGACGAACCTCGTCATGAAGGAGAGCGACTGCATCCTGGCAACCGGAGGCCCCGGCATGGTCCACGCCGCCTATTCCTCCGGAAAGCCCGCCCTGGGTGTGGGAGCCGGGAATACGCCGGTGATCATAGACAGCTCCGCGGACATCCTGAACGCCGTGAACTCCGTGATCCATTCGAAGACATTTGACAACGGCATGATCTGCGCCTCAGAGCAGTCTGTCACTGTGCTCGCTGACATCTACGATGAAGTCAAGGCCGAATTCCAGCGCCGCGGCTGCTATTTCCTCAAAGGAAACGAGATCAGGAAGGTCGGCGAAACGGTCATTATTAACGGTGCTGTAAATGCGAAAATCGTCGGGAAGAGCGCCTTTGCGATTGCAGAGCTCGCAGGAGTCAAAGTCCCGGAGAAGACAAGGATCCTCATCGGGGAGGTCACGGACACAAGTACCAATGAGCCATTTGCCCACGAGAAGCTCTCACCGGTTCTTGGCATGTATAAGGCCGAGACCTTCGACCAGGCTCTTGATATGGCCGAGCAGCTGGTGATGGAAGGCGGGCCGGGGCACACGGCATCCCTCTTCATCAACCCCTCCGAGACAGAGAAGATAGCAAAGCACGCGGATCGCATGAACGCCTGCCGCATCCTCATCAATATGCCCTCCGCGCATGGCGGCATCGGCGACATCTACAACTTCGCACTCCTCCCCTCCCTCACGCTGGGCTGCGGGTCCTGGGGCGGCAACTCCATTTCCCACAATGTGGGAGCAATGGATCTCCTCAATATCAAGACAGTGGCGGAAAGGAGAGAAAACATGCTCTGGATGAGAATGCCCGAAAAGATCTATTTCAAACGGGGCGCAATGGGTGTGGCGCTGGATGAGCTCGGAACGGTCATGCACAAGCAGAAAGCCTTTATTGTAACGGACCAGTTCCTGTTCCAGAACGGCTACGTCCTCCCGATCGAGAAGAAGCTCGACGAGATGGGCATCCGCCACAGCTGCTTCTACGACGTCGCTCCGGATCCCACCCTGCAGTGCGCCCTTGAGGGGACGAAGCAGATGAGCGAATTCGGCCCCGACGTGATCATCGCCCTCGGCGGCGGCTCCGCCATGGACGCAGCCAAGATCATGTGGGTCATGTACGAGCATCCGGATGTGAATTTCGAGGATCTGGCGATGAATTTTATGGACATCCGCAAGCGCATTTACACGTATCCGGAAATGGGCAAAAAAGCGTACTTTGTCGCCATCCCGACCTCTTCCGGCACCGGCTCGGAGGTGACGCCTTTCGCCATCATCACCGATGCCGAGACAGGCACAAAGTGGCCGCTGGCAGACTACGAGCTCCTTCCGGATATGGCCATCGTCGACGCCGACAATATGATGAACCAGCCGAAGGGACTCACAAGCGCCTCCGGCATCGACGTCATGACCCACGCCCTGGAAGCCTACGTCTCCATCATGGCCACCGACATGACGGACGGGATCGCCCTCAAGGCCACAAAGCTGGTATTCGATTACCTTCCTTCCGCATATGAAAATGGAGCAAAGGATCCGGTAGCCCGCGAACATATGGCGCTGGCGTCCACGCTCGCAGGGGAAGCATTTGCAAATGCCTTCCTCGGCCTCAATCACTCGATGGCCCACAAGCTCGGGGCTTACCACCACATCCCCCACGGGGTCGCGAACGCCCTGCTCCTTGGCTACGTGATCCGCTACAATGCGAATGACGAGGCTGCGAAGATGGGCACCTTCCCGCAGTATGCTTACCCCCACGCACGGGAGCGGTACTGCGACATCGCCCGCTACAACGGCTTCGCCGGAGCAAGCGATCAGGAGACACTGGACAATCTGATCGGGAAGCTGGAGGAACTGAAGCGGACCATCGGAATCCCCTCCTCCATCAAGGAATGGGGCGTGAAGGAGGAAGACTTCCTCGCCACCCTCGATGAGATGACGGAAAATGCATTTAACGACCAGTGCACCGGTGCAAATCCGAGATACCCGCTCCTTAGCGAGATCAAAGAGCTGTACCTGATGGCATATTACGGAAAAGATACGCATGAAGCGGAAAGGATATGAGGTGAGGGATCATGGCTGAGAGACAGATTTTAGAAGAGAAGTCCTATAAGACCGTCTATCGGGAGGGAAACCACGTCATAAAGGAATTCGCGCCTTCCCACCCCAAGTCAGCGGTATTTAGCGAAGCTTTTATTCACAG
>CADCQE010000010.1 GCA_902803505.1 uncultured Lachnospiraceae bacterium
AGCACTTTTTGAAATAAATTTTAGTTACGGGTAAAGAAAAAGCAGATCTCTCATTTTCAAAGAAATCTGCTTAAGTCAATGACATTGATTCACAGCCCCTCCCGCTATAGGCCACAGACCATCTATGGCAAAGCTTTCTGGCAAGGTATCCACGAGCTGACAGCTTCCTTTGCCTTTGGAAATACAACCATACTGTTCCCGGAAGAGAAACTCAGTGTCAATCATCCTTCAGAAAATCGAGCACCGCACAGTTAAATGCTTTCGGGTTCTTAGCTGCAATAAAGTGATCGCCTTTGATGAATACAAGCTGGCTGTCCGGAATGGACTCAGCGATCAGCCGGGTATGCGACTTACGGATCATATCATTTGTTCCGGCTGCCACCAGTGTTCTTGCCCGGATGTTTCCAAGCTCCTCTGGCTTGATATTCGGATCATTGACCATCAGTCCGAGCATCTCTGCTTTCAATCTCGCGGAATCGCTCTTAGCGGAAGACCTTGCCGCAATCCGATATCCGATTTCAATTGGAATCTGAACAGATCGTTTCACTCCATCTGCATTCAGATTCGCACCGTTCAGGATTAGCCTGTTTACTCGTTCCGGATGTCGGATTGCAAAAACCATGGCAATATTCCCGCCGTCTGAAAAACCGAGGAGATGTGCTCTTTCTATCTTATGTTCATCCATGAAGCACAGCAAGTCATCAGAAAACTGCCGAATTGTAAACGCTTTGTCACCTCTTGGCGTTTTACCATGCCCCCGGGTATCGAGGGCAAACACATGATACCATTTGGAGAATTCCTCTATCTGTCTCCGGAAATATTCACTGCTCTCGCCGTTTCCATGCAGCAGGACAAGCGGATCTCCATGGCCTCTCTCAATGTAAAAGTGCTCGATATCCATAAAACGACCTCTTCCTGTGATTCACCAAAGCATCCACAGTCATTCTACTCGCCGTACGTCCGTCCGGCTTTCATTTCTTTATCCGATCTTCGAAACAAAATCTGACATAAAATCAGAGATTTGGATCTGTTGCGGACAGACCTGTTCACAGCTCTGACAATGCAGACAAGAAGCAGGACGTTTTTCTTCCGGGATCGCCATCAAGGCCATCGGTGCGATAAATGCCATGCCGCCATAGTCTACTGTCAGCAGATGTTCATTATACAGGGCAATCAGTCTGGGAATGTCAATTCCCTGTGGGCAGTGGCTGACACAGTAATGGCAGGCAGTACAGGGAATCGATTTCTGCGACTGTATCTCCCCGGACACCTTCATGAGACAAGCCATCTCCTCCTCATTCAAAGGATGATCTGCTTCAAAGGTACGCAGGTTTGACCGCAGTTGCTGCAGATCGGACATGCCGGAAAGGATCATGGACACTCCCGGTATCGACTGCAGGAAGCGGAACGCCCACGCCGGTATCTCTTCATTCGGACGCAGTGCCTTCAGCTCCTGCTCCATAGATCCGTTCAGTTTTGCCAGTTTGCCTCCCCGGAGCGGTTCCATGACCCATACCGGAATCTTCCGCTCATTCAGAAGCGCGACCTTCTCCTTCCCGTGCTGAAACTCCCAGTCCAGGTAATTCAATTGAATCTGGCAGAATTCCATATGTTGCCCATATGCCTCCAGGAAGCGCATCAGAATATTCATCTCCCCATGACATGAAAATCCAAGGTGGCGGATACGTCCGTTCTTTTTCTGCTCAAGCAGAAAATCCAGGATGCCATATTTCGGATCCAGATACTCGTTGATATTCATTTCGCACACATTATGGAAGAGGTAGAAATCAAAGTATCCCGCCCCGGTCTTCTCCAGCTGCTTCTCAAAGATCTCCTTCACCTTCGGCATATTGGAAAGGTCATAGCCCGGGAACTTATCCGCCAAATAATAGCTCTCTCTCGGGTATTTTGACAAAGCTTCCCCAAGGACAAGCTCGGAATTCCCGCCATGATATCCCCATGCCGTGTCATAATAATTTATCCCGGCGGCCATGGCCTCATCTACCATCTGAAAGGTCTGCTCCTGATCGATGCAGCCGTCATTGCCGCCCACAACCGGCAGCCTCATCGCGCCAAAGCCGAGTCCCGACAGTTTCATTCCCTGAAAATCTCTGTAAATCATAAATAGTTCCTCCATTCTTATACGCTGTTGCCGCTATTCATCAGCCCATTTTTTCAGTTCCATTTTTCTCGAATGCCAGTCTGGGATAGTTGTCCTCTTCCACATAAATGGTACCACAATGGACGAAACCCAGCTTTTTCACGAGATGCTGCATGGCAATATTATCACCGTGAGTGTCAATTCTCAGATGGCCGCATTGCTCAAAAGCCCAGTTGATGCAGAATGTCCCCACTCCCCTCTCTGAACCATCCGTGGCGATACGGTGCACAACGCCATAAGGACTGTTGTCGAGCCACGTACCGTCAGTGATATTTCTATAGGTTGGCTCTATCTCCTCTCCATAGGTTAAATAAAAAGTTCCGACGACAATCCCTTCATCATTAAGACAGACGTAGCTGTTACCTTTCTGTATATCGCTATGGATCAATTCCTCCGGTGGCCAGTTCGTAGGTCCCCATTGATTTGGATTACCGTGCTCTGCCATGAAAATTCTCGCAAGACGGTATATTTCCATGATCCGCTTGAAGTCCCGCTCTGTCGAATGCCTGATTGTCATAGATGAACTCTGACCTCCTCAAATTACTCCGCAGCCACAAAAATCCTGCTGTTCCTTCCTTTTCAACCAGCCCGGCATCCCGTCCCACCATCGATAAGTCAATGAAGCTGTGCGCCGGATCAGTTCTGAAGGAGAAAAGCTTCCATGTCGTAACCTCTTAAGAGAGTCTATCATGAAATACAAATGAACGGCAAGCAGGATATCCTTTCAACAAAGGTCCAACGTTACTATTCACGGCCAAGTTCGTTACGCTTCAGGAAAGTAAAGAAGATTCTTTTCTGGACAGCTTGCCGTTATCCATGACATACACTTCATCCGCGTATTCTGCAGCTTCAGTCTCATGGGACACCAAAAGCACACATGCCCCGCTGTCCGCAGCATTGCGCAAAAGGGAAAGTACTCCAATGACGTTCTCGCTGTCAAGGCCTGCCGTCGGTTCATCAGCCAGCAGGATACCCGGCCGCATCAGCATTGCCCTTGCAACAGCCATGCGCCGCAGCTCACCGCCGGAGAGTTCATTTGGCTTGGCATCCATCAATGTCCCAAGTCCAACGTCCGTTAACAGCTTTCTCGCCCTTTCTTCTGGAGGGGTTTCCCTGCTGTAGAGAATGGATGGCAGGAGCACATTTTCCAGCACCGTCAGACTCAGAAGGGCCGTGTGTCCCTGTGGAATCAACCCGATCTTCTCATTGCGAAGCCTGGCCAGAGACTTTTCGTCAAGAGCGTACAGGTCTGTGCCATCCAGAAGGACCTTGCCGGATGTCGGAGAAAGCATCCCCGCCAGCATATTCAGAAGCGTACTCTTACCGCTTCCGGAGCGGCCTGTGATTTCCAACACTTTACCCGCTTCCATTTCAAAGTCCAAGGTCTGCACCGCCGTAAAAAAATTGCGGTTCTTGCCCATACGGGGAAAATCCTTCTTTATACTCTGCGCAGTCAGCTTCATTTTTACACACCCTCCTTCATAACCAGACCTGCATCCATCTTATTGACCCTGTGTACACTGATCCAGGCAGATAAAGCCGCAGCCAGCATGACTGAGGCAAGAGCGGCAGCAGCCAGCAAACAAATCACGGGAAAAGGCGGCAGCACAAAACCGGCTCCGATCACTTCTCCGATCAAAGTCCGGAATGAAAACAGGATAAGCATGGTAAGCAGAATGCCGGTCACAGCGCCAAGCAGGTTGACCATCAGTGCTTCCTTTACTACGATTCCTGACAGGATATCCCGGCTCGCGCCCATTGCCCGAAGAGAAGCAAATTCCCGCTTTCTGGCGTTCATCATCATCGTAAAGAGCAAGACTGTCATCAAAAGCCCCAGGAGCCAGAACACAATCGTTAATGCAGAAGCTGTCACCGAGATCTGATCCATGCTTTTTGCAATGCCGGAGACCATGTTGGAGGCTGTAGCAACACTCACCTCCGGAACCCGGCTTCGGATTGCTTCCGCTACTGCTTCGCTGTCATAGCCGGGCGCTGTCTTGACCATCACGGAAGAGATGATCCTGTCCGCATCCAATTGTTCATATTTGAACATGCCTTTCTCCCGGCAGGCCCGGATCAGAGCCTTACAGGTATCAAAGTTCATGTAGACAGCACTGTCCAACGAAGATCCGGTAGGTTCAAATTGGCCGATGACATTACATTCCGCATCATAGAAGCGGATCACGTTGTCCTCTGTTGCGGATGTCCAGCTTACGTTGCTTCCGATGATCACGTCCATCAGTTCCGGCTCCTCCGAAACACGGGTGTCGTCTATCCATGGCCGGATCGTGAAATCGGTAGCCGGGTCAAATGCGATCATCTGCAGTCTGGCCGAACAGCATCCTGCCTTGGCTGATGCAAGGAACAGCTGCGGCGAAGCAAGTTCCACCCCTTCCGTTGCTTCGATTTCCTTAAGTACCCCGGCATCCATATAGAAGTAACCCGGTTCTGCCTTCAGCAGCACAGTCTGTGCGTCAAATTCGTTCTTTGCGGACTCAGGAGTGACCATAATGTCTGCGCCGAGCCTGGCCTTAACGGTTTCCAGCCCGCCCCTTACGCTTCCGATCATCATGGTTCCACCAAATACT
>CADCQE010000011.1 GCA_902803505.1 uncultured Lachnospiraceae bacterium
CATCATGTGAAGCGGGAGAATTCGATAGATGCATCTTTCTAAAGAAACAGCATTTTTTATGAGGCGTCTCACAGTCATTGTGCTGTGCTTTATCATTGCCATTACTGTTTTTATTCCCGGCACTGCTTCTGCGAAGGAAGCAGATCAGAAGGTCGTGCGCGTCGGCTGGTTTGACTCTTCTTTCTACTATTGGGATCAGTTTGGAAGGCGCTGCGGGATCGCTTATGAATACCAGCAGAAGATTGCCGCCTATACCGGCTGGACCTATGAATATGTGGAGGACAGCTGGCCGAATCTGATGCAGATGCTGATAAACGGAGAGATCGACCTGCTGAGCGACGTGTCCTTTAAGCCGGAGCGCGCCGAGCACATGTCCTTTCCGGATCTGCCGATGGGCACGGAATCCTATTACATCTATGTCGCTGCAGGGAACCGCACACTTACAGCAGATGACCTCTCTTCCTTTCACAACTCCCGGATCGGCGTCAATAAGGGCAGCATCCAGGAGGGCTTCCTGAAGGACTGGGCGGAGAAATATGGCATCAATATTGAGATCGTCCCGATGGTTCTGGATGAAGACGAGTCTCTGGAGATGGTTACGCGGGGCGAGTTAGACGGCTATGCCTGTATCTATTCCTTCAGCTCTGAGGAGAATGTCATCCCCATCAGCAGAGTCGGCTCATCAGACTATTATTTTGCCGTCAATAAGGACAGGCCTGATCTGCTCGCTGACCTGAATCATGCGCTGGCCGGGATTCAGGATGAAGACCCCTATTTCAACCAGAGACTGACGGAAGAACGTCTCTATAATACAAGAACAGACGCTTTTCTGACACTGAACCAGGCGGACTGGCTCACTGAACACGGATCGATCCGGATCGGTTACCGGGACAACGATCTGCCGTTTTGCCAGGCTGATAAGGAGACAGGCGAGCTTACCGGCGCCCTCAAAGATTTTCTGGCACATGCCGTGAACAATCTGAGAAGCACGGATGTCCGCTTTGAGCCGGTCCCGTACCCAACTACAGAAGCCGCCATGGAGGCAATGAAGGCCGGAGAGATCGACTGTGTCTTTCCGGTGTATCTGAGCACCTATGACTCGGAAGAGAGTGGAATCCGGCTGACCAATCCGGCGATGAAGACAGAGATGAACGCTGTCCTCAGGAACTCACAAGGCCAGAGCCTGTCCAGAGACAGCAGGATCACCTTTGCGGTCTCTGCCGGGGATATGAATATTGAGACCTTTATTAAAGCGCAATATCCATTATCGGATTGGAAGGTCTATGATTCCGAGAAATCGTGCTACGAAGCGGTCGCTTCCGGAGATGCGGACAGTGCTCTTGTCAGCAACTACAGTGTTCCTTATCTCTCAGACACATTTGAGAAATACAAGCTTTACAGCGTGCCCACAGGGGAATCCATGCCGCTTTCCTTTGCTGTCGACAGCAAGAACCGCGACCTCTATTTCCTCATGAATAAAACTGTGATCATGACAAGGAGCGAGGATATGGCTTCCGCGCTAGCCTCTTATATGCATTCTGTGAAGAAAGTGTCCTTCACGGAGTTCCTTAAGGACAATTGGATCGCAGTGATCGCCGTCCTGCTTGTGGTGTTTCTCCTCGTCGTGTTCCTGCTGCTCCAGAAGCTCAAAGCGGAGCGGAAGGCATACGAGCACCAGCGGATGATGGAGGAGAGCCTCAGAAGAGAATTGGAGCAAAAAGAACAGCTGCAGTCAGCGATGGCGATGGCTTACAGAGATCCCCTCACCGGAGTGAAGAGCAAGCATGCCTATAACGAAGCAGAGGAGCGGATGGATCAGCGCATCGCGGAGGGCAGTGTTTCTGAGTTCAGCATTATTGTGTTTGACCTGAACGACTTGAAGACAATCAACGACAGCCGCGGCCACGATATCGGCGACGAGTATATCAAAGATGCATGTAAGATGATCTGCACCTGCTTTAAGCACAGCCCCGTCTTCCGCATTGGCGGCGATGAATTTGCGGCAATTCTGGAGGGAGAGGACTATGCGAATCAGGAAGAGCTCTTAGAGCGATTCGAGAAGCAGGTATTGATGAATCTGGACCGGGAGAAGACTGTCGTTGCCTTTGGCTGTTCCCAATATCATGCTCAGCAGGACACTTGTATGCGGGCTGTATTTGAGCGCGCGGATGCAACAATGTATAAAGAAAAGGTTCTGCTGAAGAGTCTCGGCGAGGCGGCGAAAGAGGAAGAGCTGGAGCATGCGAATCAGAGCTCCGGGATCGAGGATGTCTCAGAGATCATTCTGCGGAAGCACATCCTGGTTGCCGACGACTTGGAGAGCAGCCGTGAGATCCTGGGAGAGCTCCTGGAGGATGATTATGATATCTTCTATGCCGCAGACGGAATCGAGGCCATGGAGATCCTACATAGCCACAAGGATGAGATTGCGGTGGTGCTGCTCGATCTCTATATGCCGAATATGACCGGCCGTGAAGTGATGACCCAGATGCAGGTGGATGAAGATCTCATGTCAATCCCGGTGATCTTCCTGTCTGTTGATCTGAATGCAGAGCTTGACTGCCTTAAGATCGGCGCGATTGACTTCATTCCAAAGCCATATCCTGACATTGAGATCATTAAGGCAAGGATCTCCAAGTGCATTGAGCTGTCCGAGAACCGCGATCTGATCCGGCGCACCCAGAGGGATAAGCTGACCGGGCTCTATAACAAAGACTATTTCATCCGCTATGTGAGCCGCTATGACCAGCATTACAAGGGAGCTCCTTTCGATGCTGTCGTCTGCGACGTGAATGAGTTCTATTCCGTAAATGAACACTACGGGCGGCAATTCGGGGACCTTGTGCTGCGAAGCATCGGACTCGGAATTGCGCGGCTTGCCCGTAAAACCGGCGGGATCGGCTCCAGGCGGGAGGGAGACACGTTTCTCTTATACTGCCCGCACCAGGACGATTACGAACAGCTGCTGAAGAAATTCTTAGAGGAATTGTTTGTCGAGAAAGAAACAGGCGACAAAGTCACTCTGAGATTCGGGATCTATGCCAATGCACAGCTGGAACCGGATATTGAAGAGAGATTCGTCCGGGCCAAGATCGCCGCTGACAGCGTTGAACATGATCCGCAGGCTCTGTGCGGTTATTACAGGACCTAAAGTCGGAGGGAAAGGATTGCCATGAATGATATTAAAGCATTCGTCGATGCTTTCCGTGACTATTACGAGCATTCCGGCTACTGTAAGGAAGAGGAACAGATTCTGCCCCCGAATGATGTCCTGGAGGAGATCAGCCGCATCCTGCTGCATACCAGCTGCATGTCTGAGGAGGGAAGGTATTCCAGTTTCCGGGTGTGCTTCCTCTCCGCGAATTCGGATCTGCTGGATGTGTACATTTTCTCCCATATCCATCTGTTTGAGACACCCATTGAATTCAAGCCGAGCCAGCTTCATAAGCTGGCACCGGCCCTGAACGCGGACATGAGTTATCTCATGCTGGACATCACGAAGAAGCCGTACACGGCAGTAGGAATCATTGCCGCATATACGACATGGGTGCAGATCATGACAATGGAGATTGCCGCAGGGATTCGCATGCCAAGGATTCCGAACATCCTCGTGAAAGGCCCGGAGGAGCTCGAAGCCTGTTTCGGTGAGACTTCTCTTGTGAGCTACCACGCGGGAGAGTGCTGCTATTTTCGAACGGATACTTTCACTTCCACATTCGTCTCCAGGCAGCTTGAGAACGGATCCCGCATCTCCGAGGGAAACAGACTTCGATTTTTGTACCGGCTGCTCTGGTATGCTCACAAATATGGTCACGGAGGCCATATCTTCATCGTCCCTTCTGCCGATTCCTGCAGCAAGCTGACATCTTACAAGTACAAGATGTACGGTGAATTTCCGTCAGCGAACGGTTCGAGCAAGAAGAGAGAGAAAGATATCTATACTTACGCCAACCTGATCGCTAAGCTCACAATGGTCGACGGCGGTGTCGTTCTTACAAAGAATCTGGAGCTGATCGGCTTTGGGGTGGAGACCTATGTTGATCTGACAGATAAGAAGCGCATTGACATGTGCTTTCTCGGACACGATAACAAGGAGAACAAATCAAGGCACTTCAACGACAATGGTATGCGCCACAGGGCCTGCTATCAGTTCTGCAACGAAGTGGAGGGATCTGTTGCGATCATTCTGTCTCAGGACGGAGGGATCGAGGCCTGCACAAAGTATGGCGGCAGGGTCGTTGTGTATGATAATGTGGGACTGCCGC
>CADCQE010000012.1 GCA_902803505.1 uncultured Lachnospiraceae bacterium
GGTTCTGATTGCAGATAAGGCCTGCGAAGCAGGAACCTCCCCCTACAGCCTCAGACATAAGCAGCTTTCGCTGCGACATACGTGCGAAGCACGGATGGTCTTATGCCTCAGTCTCTCCGAAAGATATCCCTGGTGTAGATCTTATCAGAGATATCTCCGAGGCACTCCTCATAGCGGTTGGCAATAATCACATCGCATTCCTTCTTAAAGCGCTCCAGGTCATTGACGACTGTGCTGCCGAAGAAAGTGCTGCCGTCCCCAAGCGCGGGCTCGTAGATCAGCACCTTGGCGCCCTTGGCCTTGATGCGCTTCATTACGCCCTGGATGCTGCTCTGCCGGAAATTGTCCGAGTTCGTCTTCATCACAAGGCGGTACACCCCGATCACAACCTGGCGCTCCTTCCGGGAATCAAAGCTGCACTGCTCGCGGTAGCCGTAATAGTCGGCCTTTCGAAGGACCTGGTCGGCGATGAACTCCTTCCGGGTCCGGTTGGATTCCACGATGGCCTCAATCAGTTTCTCCGGAACATCCTTGTAATTAGCCAGCAGCTGCTTCGTGTCTTTTGGCAGGCAGTAGCCGCCGTATCCAAAGGAGGGATTGTTGTAGTGCTGGCCGATTCTCGGATCCAGGCACACTCCCCGGATAATATCGGCGGTATTTAAGCCTTTCAGCTCCGCATATGTATCAAGTTCATTGAAAAATGAGACTCTCAGGGCGAGATAGGTGTTGCTGAAGAGCTTCACGGCCTCTGCCTCTGTATATCCCATATACAGGACTTCCGCATCCTTCTTCTTGGCCCCCTCCAGGAGGAGCCCCGAAAATTCCTCTGCGCACGCTCTAAGGCCAGGCTCATCATCAAGGCCCAGAATAATACGGGAAGGATAGAGATTGTCGTAGAGGGCTTTGCTCTCCCGCAGGAATTCAGGACTGAAAAGAATCCTGTGAAGGCCGAGCTTCTCTTTCACGAAGGACGTATACCCGACCGGAATCGTGGATTTGATCACGATCACGGCTTCCGGATTGACCTCGGCGACAGTCCGGATCACCTCTTCCACTTTCGAGCAGTCGAAGAAGTTCTGGGCAGGGTCATAGTTCGTAGGCGCGGCGACGAGCACATATTCGGCCTGCCGGTACGCCTCGCGAACGTCACATGTGGCCTTTAAGTGCAGCTCCTTTGCTGCAAAAAAATGTTCGATATAGTCATCCCGGATCGGGGAGATGCGCCTGTTGACCAGGTCCACCTTCTCCTCCAGGATATCGGTCAGGGTGACAGTATTGTTCTGGGACAGGAGGACCGCGAGCGACAGCCCGACGTATCCGATTCCCGCAACTGCAATCTGTTTATTCATGCTCTTCCTCCCTTATTCCTTCTGTCGTACCGGCCCCGCTCTTTTTCTTCCCGGCCTCTTTAATCTTATTGATCAGGAAGGCCGCTCCGATCAGGATCAGCTCAGAGACAGACATCCACAATCTGGAGACAATCGAAATGATAACTGCGTACTCAGAGGGCATCACGAGGCTAAGTCCCATGACCATGATGCCTTCGCGCACGCCGATTCCCGAGGGCGCGAAGATCGCCAGGATACCGATGATGCAGGAGACACCGAAGATACCGGCCGCGTAGAGGAACTGTGACCAGGGCAGCGGGTAGATGGAACTGGACAGCATATAGAAGCCCAGCCCCGCTATGATCCAGTTGCAGACGAAGAGGCCCACGACCTTCAGCATCTGCCCATAAGTGATGGGGATCCTGAGATTGTCCTTCTTCAGCCATTTTTCGACATAACTGAGAAAGAAATTAATCACTTTCGGATGAATGCAGACGAAGAAAGCCGCCACCAGCAAGACCGCTCCCCACTGATACTGCTTCAGGAGATCGTTCGGAAAAAAGAAGAGGGACAGAAGAAAGAGAAATGCAGCACCGAGCAGTGTGCAGATGTTTTCAAGAAAGAAGCACACAGTCACCTTTGCTATGCTCTTGCCCTCCTCTTCATAGGCCGGAATGCGGGCCAACAGCATAAAGACCTTGCCGGGGATATACTTCCCGAGGATGGAATAGAGGTAGGCTGTCACGGCTTTTGACCACTTGATACTACAGTCCGTGAGCATCGTCAGGTAGTGCCAGAGAGACGCCAGTGTGATCTTATAGACAAAATACAGAAGGACAGCGACACCGAAGACAGGCCAGTTGATCTTGAGATCGAGATTCTTATAGTCATCGAAATTCTTGTAAAAATATCTGATCAGAAACAGCAGGACGAGGATCAGAAAGATCCTCTTGGCCCACTTCATATACTTGTTCTTCTTCTCTTTCGAATTCAGTTCCTTCTCCATTATACCACCTTATCGCGACCGGCCTTCAGAAACTCAGAAGCGCCCTGATGAAGCACATATAATAGTATAGGAGGCTTTGCGGGATCTTCATGAGGCGATCCGGATGCTGCCTCGAAAAGGCTTCATTCTTCCGCGCCAGATAGAAGGCGAGGCGATGATTCCATTTGCTCTTCCCGGCTGAGCGGAGCTTCAGCTGCCTGCCCGTCTTCTGATAGTAGGCCTGCTTGGCCGGGGCGCAGTTAAACTTGAAGGCCAGCGCTCTCTTCTGGCTCCGCACCATGTCCCTGGCGCTGATGTGGGAGTCCGTCCAGACACCTGCCTCCTTAGCCCCGCGGTACATTTCGGCTGCCCTCCCGGAGCGGACGATGCAGCTCGAGTGCTTGATCGGGTTCTGCTTCATCTCACTCAGCCATACGTCGCCGAAGCTGATATCCGCATCATAAGCGTATTGATCCTGGCAGGTCATACAGCTGCTGTTCTCGAAGAAATACGCATTGCGGAAGGTGCAGACCGTCCTGGTGTAAGAGAAGGATTTCTCCGTCCCGTCCTCGTAGACCACGGCCGACTGTCCGCGCCAATGGCCCTGCCGGTAATAGAAACGCTTCGCGCCTTCAAGCGAAATTCCCTGTTTCTTCAGAGCGAATCCGGTCGCCTCAATTCCCTGGTTCCCGCTGCAGTAAAGGCCGATCTTCAGTACAATCTTATCCCTGAGAGCTGCCTCCTTCTTCATCAGGCTCTCCAGGGCGGACAGCTGGCAGGGGATCATCACCACCGCGAGCTTTCCCCGGAACTTCCTTACCATATCGATGTGCTTCAGCATAGGGACGGAAGCATAGGTGCTGGAGGAAGCGTCCCGGATCTCCTCTTCCGTGACCGCGATGTGCGTGTCATATGAAAGACTTCCGTTCGTGATCTTCGTTGTCGTCACCCAGGCTCCGTCGATCTGATGTGTTCGCAGAAGATAGCAGAGAAATGCCGTGACCAGTCCTCCGGAAGCCGCTCTGTCCCGGATCGTCTCGTCGAGAGCGTAGCCTTTGCGGAGGAAGCGCCATTCACCCAGATATGTCTCAGGGTGATTCGTGTCGAGCATCGTCCCGCAGGGCTTTCCCTCCTGCCTGCTCAAAATCCCGTCCAGGATCTCCGAGACATAGAGGATATTTTTCCTGGAGCTCTCCATCACTTCTTCATAATGCTCATCGAGCTTTCTGCGGATCTCCTTCTCTGCTCCGATAAAGCGCTCAAACTCCGCAAGGAGGGAATCCACGGACAAGGCCGAGAAGTCGATGACGAAGCTGCCGAGCTCAAAGAAGTCCAGGATCTCCTGGTACTTATGACTCCATCCGATGAGAAATACGGGCACCTTCCGCTGGAGGGCGCCGATCATGGCATGGAAGCGGGAAGCAACGAGAAAACGGCAGCGGCCGATGAGCTCCCGGATCTCTTCCGCATCCATCTCCTCATCATACCAGCGCACCTGCTCCTTGCAGGAGAGCCCCGCATAGACCTCCCGGCAGATCATCAGGTCGTTGTTGCGCGGCTTGTCCGAGTGGATGCGCGCGGAATTCGCGATGATAAGGACGTGATATCCCCGGTTCAGCAGCTCCGTGACGAAGCGGATCATAGCCTCCGCGTAGTTGATGTCAAGCTTCCTGCATTTCTTCTCCACGACAGAGCTGATGGAGAGGCCGACGACATTGTCGTTATAGAAGCTGTCACCGGCTGTAAGCTCCCTGATTCTGGCGGCACTTTCGGGAGTGTCTTCCATCGTAAAGGCTCCGTCCGTGCAGAGCTTCACATTGTCCACGATCCCGATCTCCCGGAGGTTCTCCAGCGTGCCCCGGCCCCTTGCGCAGATGAGGGAGAGCTTAGGGAGGATCCATTTCGCCAGAAAGCGGTTCGAGAAGCTGTGGAAAGTCCCGAGTGCCTGGGAATACTTGGCCACCGGCACGCCGACAAGAAGCGGCACAGCCGCGCAGACAAAGGCATAGGTGTTCATGACGAAGCCGCGGCTGTCCACAAAAGAGATCCCCGCCTCATCCAGTACCAGATCCACCTGGGAATAGGCCTTGAGGATCTTATTCTTCAGAAGGAGGGCCCGTACCGGGGGACACCAGCGAAAGAGAGCAAAGAGAACTGACAGGGGAAAAGCGATAAACAGAAGATTCTGCGGCTTGCAGGGGACCACCTTTACAAAATCCCAGGGCACCTGCTTCCGGTCCTCGCCCGGATACACGGACATCAGGTAGATGACCAGGCGTTCCCCATAGCGGTTCTTCAGCTGCCGGATTGAGCTCTGGAGCATCGCCGCCGCTCCTTTATTCCCGCTGTAGCTGGCAGCAGTAATTGCAATTGTAAGGTCTTTCATTGTTCCCGCCCTTTATCGTTCCTTCATGCGTCCGGGACTCGGATGAAGCTCTGCGGGGATGAGGGTCTCCCCCCTTTTCTCCAGAGCTTCCCTGAGCTCTTCCCCTTTGACATAGAGACAGTCCCTGTGCTTCACGTCGTATGAGAGATCCGCAAACTGATACAGCCCCTCCGGCACTTCCTCTTTAAAAGCCTTGCTGGTGATCACGAATGCGTTATTCACATCCTCGAATTCGATCAGCCGGTTGTTGATCAGATTAAAATCCATCAGTGAAGTCTGGTAAGCACTCACATAGCCGATCGCCTTCTTCTTGACGAAGATATCCGGAAACTCCTCTTCGATTCCGTCGAGGCTCATGAGCTTCCCGACATTGACATACATCCTCTTCTCGGCCCGGACATTCCCACTCCTCCTCAGGATGTTCCAGGTTCCGGCAAAGGTTCCAAGGTACAGGGCCAGAAGGAAGATCAGCAGGAGCTTCACCTTTTTTCGCTTAAGGAGCAGCAGCCACAAGGCAAAGGAGGCCAGGCTGATCACTCCGAGGACAATAATGGCGTGCACCCTGTCCTTGAAATAGGGGAACAGCACGGTGAGCGTCGCCATCATCTTGCGGTTGATCTTGTGTCCGTAGAGCAGCCTGAGGATCGACAGCGCTGCGCAAAGAAGGCAGAAGAACTGCGCTCCCAGGCAGAAGAGCTTCAATCTCCTGCTCACTGCCCCCCTCCGGACCAGGAGACACAGCGCGAGAAGGATCAGGACTCCCATGGTACTGACCATGTAGCGCTCGTAGACGACGAGGTCTGCCCGTCTCGTATTCGTCCCCATGAAGTTGTTGTAGATGAAATTATAGAGGAAGAGGATGCTCATCAGCATGCAGCCCGCAAAGAACAGGAAACCGTACAGCGAAGCCAGGATCTCCGGCATGCTGTTCTTTCTTTCCTTCTTCCTGCCAAGATTGGTAAATACAATGACAAGGGCGAGGACAAAACCGACCATCAGGACACCGTAGGTCGTCGTACAGATGCTGAAGAACCAGCCGATCACGGTCTTAATGAAGATCTTCATCCCATTAAAAGTGAAGATCTTCAGCAGGAATTTGAAATCCATGACCTCCACGGAGGAGTGCTTTCTTCCGTATGTCGCCCAGATCTGCTGCTTGAAATATTTCGTCAGAACCCTGTCAAGCACGAGCATCCCCACAGTGCAGACAAGGTAAACGGGAATGTGAAAGGTAGGCTGCCTCCAGATGAGGTAAGCCAGCAGGATCGTCAGGAACAGAGCGATGACCATGACGATGCCTCTGGTGTGGCACATATAGGCGTAGACGGCTGTGACGGAGGCCAGGACCGTGTAATGGATCCGGTATCTGCTGTAAGCGGAATCCGCAACTCTGAGTATGGAGAAGAGGACAACCCAGCAGCACAGGACAAGCGCCCAGTCCGACCTCGTGTAAATGCTCTGGTAGAGCACGGCCGGCGGGCAGGTTGCCACAAGTGCGATCAGGAGTGCATGAAGCTTGTCTTCCACTTTAAAATAGCTTCTCGCGATCGTGTAGGCGATCGGAGCCGACAGAGAAACCAGAAGGGAAATGATGATCAGGCAGGCCCGGTATCTCCACACGGGATTGCCGATAAGAAGCAAGGGAAAGTAGTAGAAGATGGCCGTCCCGTATTTGAAATAAAAGCTGCCTGTACAGAAGATGCTCTGCTCCCAGTTGCGGCCCGTCAGCAGAGCCGCATTTGCCAGATGGCCATGTTCATCAAGCGTGGAAATTGTATTGTACAGAGTGAGGGAGAAAGCGACAGTGAGAGCTGCCATTAGAAGATAGGCAGCAATCTTCAGCCTCCTGTCACTGATCTTCGCTATGTTCCCTGTCATAATCCATTCTCCTCACGTGAAACTGAATATCCTCAAGAAGCTTCCTGTTCGATGCAATGAGATCCGCCTGCATTCCGATGACCATCGTCTGAAAGCCGATGAGCATCAGCGTGCTGGCGAGAATCAGGGACTGGATATGGCCGGAACCCGCACCATTTGCAAAGAAGAACAGGAAACGGATTCCCGGGATGAGCCCGAGAATGAAGATGATTATGCCAAGAGACATAAAGAAGCGAAGGGGACTGTACATCATGAAGGCCCGGATGATCGTGATCATCGAGCGCTTCACATAGCCGAACATGCTTGAAAAGAGCCTGGATTTGCGAAGCTCCGGGTTCGTGCGGACCGGCACGGACTGCATCGCGAACTTGCTGCGTCCGGCCTGAATAATGGTCTCGAGCGTATACGTATACTCGTTCGTCACGTTGATGCGCATGGCCGCTTCCCTGCTGTAAGCGCGGAAGCCGCTGGGCGCATCCGGGATATCCGAGTTGGAGGCGACGCGGACCGTCCAGCTTCCGAGATGCTGAAGCTTCTTCTTGAGCGGAGAAAAATGCTCTGTCTGGTCGATCGGCCTCTCACCGATCACAATGTCCGCTTTTCCGTCCAGAATCGGGCGGACCAGCTTCTCAATGTCCTCGCCGCAGTATTGGTCATCGGCGTCTGTATTGACGATAATGTCGGCCCCATTCCTGAGGCAGGCGTCCAGTCCGGCCATAAATCCCCTCGCCAGGCCTCGGTTCTGCTTAAAATTCACGACATAGTGGACGCCCCAGTTCTTCGCCACCTCTACAGTATTGTCCTTGCTCCCGTCATTGATGATCAGATACTCGATCGTATCAATGCCATCAATCTGCCTCGGCAGATCATTGAGCGCGACCTCCAATGTCTCTGCCTCGTTGTAGCACGGGCTCTGACTGATCAACTTCACAATTCTACTCCCCTGAATGCTTCTCCAGACTCCCCAGTCGAAAACTTACAACAATTCAGGCCATATATCTCACTGGCCTGAACTGCTGTGTGTATTGTATCACCGTCAGCGAAAATGTCTGCAGTGCAGACCATTCCGTTCTCCTCATATGCGGTCAATCCGGGCAAATGCCGCCGGAAATCACCGGGATTTCATAGTATATCATAATCACAACAAAAAAACAAATTCCATTTGTATTACTTTTTCGTCCCCTTACCGCCCCGCTTAGCGAGCTTCAGCCGGTTCAGGGACACCTTCCCTCCGCGGTGGTCCACTGAGAATTCCCTGGCGTTCTCCAGGAGGTAAGCGCGGTCCACGCGGTCGCCTTCTGCGAGGTTCATCCCCTTGACCCCGATCGCCGTCTTCTTGAGCTCCGAGGCCTCGTTGGTCTGGAACTTCAGGAAGAAGCCGCTGTGACTGATAAGCACGGCGTAATCCATAGCATCGCAGGGAGCGGCGAGAATCAGCTTATCGCCGTCCTGCAGCTTCGTGGACTGGATCATGCGGACAGAAGCCACAAACTCCGCTCCGGAGGTGCGCTTGACGTAGCCGCGCTCCGTGACAAAGAAGAATTCGCTTCCGCTCACAAGAGAGAGCGGGCCGACCCAGAGGATCTCCTCTTTCGTCGCCTCATAGTTGCTCAGGTTGTCGATGGGAATGCCTTTATCCCTCAGCTTCTTCTGGGGGATATCAAGGACCTTGACGGAGTGCATCTTCCCGATATCCGTAAACAGACAGACCCGGTCTGTGTTAAGGATGCGGAAGACGTATTTATTGTCCGCATCCGCCGCTTCCTTGTTCTTCTCATAAGTGTTGGCGTCCAGCACCTTCGCGTAGCCGAAGCGGTCGAGGCAGAAGACCACCTCTTCCTCCTCGATCTGCTTCTCTTCCAGCACGATCTCACCGGCATCCATAAGCTGCGTGCGCCGCTCCTGGGCGTAAGCCTTCTTCATCTCCTCAAGCTCCGAGATCAGGAGCTTCGACATCTCCCCGTGGTCTTCCAGAAGCTTCTGGTAGAATTCGATCTTGCGGATCGTCTCCTCATGTTCCTTCATCAGGGCATCGATCTCAAGTCCGATGAGCTTCACCAGGCGCATGTCCAGTATGGCATTGGCCTGCCGCTCCGTGAACATGAGCTGCGAAGCTTCCTGCTCGCTCTTCTTCGTCTTGAAGCGGATCCCCTCCGTCTTCCCCATCACGAGACAGTCCACGGCCATCCTGCGGTTCTTCGATCCCCTGAGGATCTCGATGATGAGATCAATCACATCCACCGCCCGGATGAGGCCCTCCTGGATCTCCTTCTGCTCCAGTTCATGGGTCAGGAGATTCTCATATTTCCTGTCTGCGATCTCGAACTGGAAGTCCACATGGGCCTCGATCACCTGCCTCAGCGACATCGTCTCCGGCCGTCCGCCGGATACCACCAGCATATTGAAGCCGAACGTGTCCTCCAGCTTGGTCTTCTTATAAAGGAGATTGAGGAGTTGTCCGGTGTCCGCGCCCTTCCTGCACTCGATGACAATCCGGATTCCTTCCTTCGAGGATTGATTGGAGATGTCCACAATGTCCGGGGCCTGCCGCGACTCCGCGAGGGCGGCTACGTCACTCATAAACTTGCCGATGCCGGCTCCCACCATGGTGTACGGGATCTCCGTGATCACGATGTTGACGCGGCCGCTTTTGCCCTTCTCGATCTCCACCTTGCCCCGGATGCGGATCTTGCCCTGGCCGCTCTCATAGATAGCTGGCAGCTCGCTCTGGTTGACGACGATGCCGCCGGTCGGAAAATCCGGTCCCTTCACATATTGCATGAGCTGCTCATTCGTCACGCCGTCATCCCGGATAAATGCCTCCACCGCATCGATCACTTCCGTGAGATTGTGGGGCGGAATGGAGGTCGCCATGCCGACGGCGATGCCGTCCGAGCCGTTGACCAGGACATTCGGGAGGCGCGCGGGCAGGACGGAGGGTTCTTTCTCCGTCTCATCGAAATTGGGGACGAAGTCTACAATGTCCTTATCCAGGTCGCTCAGGAAGACGTCCTCGGTAAACTTCTCCAGTCTCGCCTCTGTGTAGCGCATGGCGGCGGCGCCGTCCCCCTCGATTGAACCGAAGTTGCCGTGGCCGTCCACCAGCGTGCGCCCCTTCTTAAACCCCTGGGCCATCACCACCAGGGATTCGTAGATCGAACTGTCCCCGTGGGGATGGTATTTGCCCATGGTGTCCCCCACAATCCTGGCGCTCTTTCTATAGGGACGGTCCGACCTGGTTCCCAGCTGCCACATGTCGAAGAGTACGCGCCGCTGGACGGGCTTCAGCCCGTCCCGGACATCCGGCAGCGCCCTTGAGACGATGACGGACATGGCATAATCTATATAATTCTTCTGCATGATCTCGGAATAATCCGTGCGGATAATCCGATCCTCTACACTGCTCATCGATTGTTCCCCCTATTCCTGTCCAGATCTCCTCTGATCAGACATCCAGTTCGGCATCCCTGGCGTGTTCGTAGATGAAGGCTTTCCGCGGCGGCACATCCGTCCCCATCAGGACGTCCGTGATATCCGAGGAGTAACTGGGATTGCTGATCTCAATGCGGCGGAGCCGCCTCGTCTCCGGATTCAGGGTCGTCTCCCAGAGCTGCTCCGGATCCATCTCTCCCAGTCCCTTGTAGCGCTGCAGCGTGAACTTCTTGTCGCGGTGCCGCTTGCGGTACTGCTCGAGCGCCTTGTCGTCGTAGAGATACACTCCCTCTCCCTTCGCCGGAATGACCTTGTAGAGCGGGGGCATGGCCACATAGACGTGTCCCTCGTTGATCAGCTCCGGCATGTAGCGGTAAAAGAGCGTCAGGAGCAGGGTGCCTATGTGGGCGCCGTCCACATCCGCATCCGCCATAATAATGATCTTGTCGTAGCGGAGCTTCGTGATATCGAAGTCATTGCCGTAGCCCTCAGAGAAGCCGCAGCCAAAGGCCGTGATCATGGTCTTGATCTCGTTGTTGGCGAGTACCTTGTCGATGCTCGCCTTCTCCACGTTCAGGATCTTGCCGCGGATTGGCAGGATCGCCTGGTATCTGCGGTCCCTGGCGGTCTTGGCGCTGCCGCCGGCGGAATCGCCCTCCACGATAAAGATCTCACACTGAGAGGCATCTCTTGAGATGCAGTTGGCGAGCTTGCCGTTCGTATCAAAGGAGAACTTCTGCTTCGTCAGAAGGTTGTTCTTCACCTTCTCCGTAGACTTCCGGATCTTGGCGGACTTCTCCGCGCACTCCAACACCTTCTTGAGTGTCTCCAGGTTCCTGTCGAAGTAATGCGGAGCCTCGTCCGCCACCACCTTGGCCACCACCCGGGAGGCATCCGGATTGTCCAGCTTGGTCTTCGTCTGTCCCTCAAAGCGGGGATCCGGATGCTTGATGGAGACCACGGCGGTCATGCCGTTCCGGATATCCGGGCCCGTGAAGTTCGCATCCTTGTCTTTCAGCACGCCCAGCTCCCTGGCGTAAGAATTCATCACCTGGGTGAAGGCCGTCTTGAAGCCGGTCAGGTGCGTGCCCCCGTCCGCGTTGAAAATATTATTGCAGTATCCCATGACATTCTCATGGAATTCATCGACATACTGGATCGCGATCTGTACCTCGATCCCCTCGTCCTCCCCGCTCAGGTAGATGGGGTCAGTGAGTGTCTCCTCGTTCTTGTTGATGTCCCGCACAAAGCCGATGATTCCCTCGCTCTCACGGAAGGTGATCTCCTCCGCTTCTTCCTTCCGAAAATCCCGGAACACGATGGTGAGGGCGGGATTGAGGTAGGCGGTCTCATGGAGGCGGGACTTGACCTCCGTGGCCGAGAAGCGGGTCACGTCAAAGATCTCAGGATCGGGAAGGAAATTCACGGTGGTCCCCGTCTCCTTCGTCTTACCGAGGATGGGAAGATGCCCGTCCATAAGCTCCAGGTCCGGCACGCCCCTCTTAAAATGATCGTGGTAGATGGCGCCTCCCCGCTTGATGATCACGTCCATCCAGGTGGAAAGCGCATTGACGACAGAGGAGCCCACGCCGTGCAGCCCCCCGGAGGTCTTGTAGGCGTCATTGTCAAACTTCCCGCCGGCATGCAGCGTCGTATAGACCAGGCGCTCCGCCGGCATCCCCTTCTCATGGATGTCTACGGGCACGCCCCGCCCGTCGTCGGTCACGGTACAGGAGCCGTCCTTCTCCAGCGTGACCCATATGTTCCTGCAATATCCGGCGAGATGTTCATCGACAGCGTTGTCGACAATTTCATAGATGAGATGGTTGAGGCCCTTGCGGGAAGTACTTCCAATGTACATCCCGGGCCGCATGCGAACTGCTTCGAGGCCCTCAAGCACGTGGATGCTCGAGGCATCGTACTGTTCCTTTTTAGCCATAGAATCCCCCCCTCGCAGGTGCTTTGAACCGGCAGAAGCATTGAAAGCTTCGCCGCTCAGACAGCTGCCTTTAAGGCTTCTCCGCCGTCATGAGCCGCCCCGCGACGGAGCCCATTATAGCATAACGAACAAATGTTTGCAAGTCCCGTGTGTTTCATCCGGTTCCCGAAGGGCGTTTCCTGAATTTCCGGATTGTGGTATGATGATAAAAAGTTACTATTCACGGCCAATCTGCAATCATGTCCTGGCTCATCAAGCTGGCATGAATGAGACAGGTTCTCCGTGAATCGTAACGCATATTCATCAGAATTGGGCTGGTTCCGGATTATGACATTCTATTCATTGCCGTTCCTGTGCTTTCTTGCCGTCACAATCTTTGTATATTTCCTGGCACCGAAGCGCTTCCGCTGGATTGTGCTTCTTACAGCCAGCTATGTGTTCTACTTTCTGAACAGCAAGTGGCTCATTATCGTGCTCTTCGCGCAGACAGCCGTGACATATGCAGCGGGCCTCCTGATCCGAAGGGTTCAGGACAGAGGAAAGCTGTATCTCTCCGAGCACAAGGAGGAGCTCTCCAAAGAAGAACGAAAAGCGGTAAAGGGAAGGACCAGGCGGAGCGCAAAGCACATCCTTCTCATCGGCGCCGCGCTTAATCTCGGGATCCTGCTCCTCCTGAAATATTCTAACTTCTTCATCGACAACGCGAACCGGGTGCTCAGCTTCAGCGGAATCCGGCTCCCTTCCACTTGCTTCCTGCTTCCTCTGGGAATCTCCTTCTACACGCTCCAGGCACTCTCCTACCTCATAGACATCTACCGCGAGAAACTGGAGCCGGACCGCAATCTTGGGAAGTTTATGCTCTTCCTGTCTTTCTTCCCGCAGATTGTCCAGGGCCCGATTCCGAGACATGCCCAGCTTGCCGCTCAGCTTTACGCCGGGCACAGCTTTGACCTGAAGCGGCTGGAAAGGGGGGCACAGCTCATCCTCTGGGGATGGATCAAGAAGCTGATCATTGCGGAATATCTCGCCCTTCCGGTAGCCCGGATCTTCTCAGATTACCAGGCCTATCCGGGCTCCGCGGTCTTTCTCGGCGCTGCCTTCTACGGCCTTCAGGTATATGCGGATTTCTCGGGCGGCATGGATATGGCGCGGGGAGTCTCCGAGATCTTCGGCATCGGGCTGCAACAGAATTTCCGCCAGCCGTATTTCTCCGTCTCCGTGGAAGATTTCTGGAGAAGATGGCACATCACGCTGGGAGAGTGGATGCGGGATTATGTCTTCTACCCGCTCTCGCTGTCCGGAGCATTTACCGCTCTGGGACGAAAGGCCCGGAAGTGGCTTGGGAACTCCGCGGGGAAGCGCCTCCCCTCCTTCCTGTCCATGTTCCTGGTATATTTCCTGGTCGGTTTCTGGCATGGCCCGGAATGGAAATACATCGCCTACGGAATCTGGAACGGCATTTTCATCGCGTCGAGCATCCTCCTCACAGATGTGTACGGGCGCATGCGCGGCGCACTGAGAATCCGGGGGGACTCCCTGCCCTGGCACATCTTTCAGATCCTGAGGACCTTCTTCCTCATCACGTTGGGGAGATTCTTCTCCAGGGCTGACAGTTTTCCCATAGCCATAAGGATGATGGGCCGCATGGCGTCTGGCCTCTTCGACTTCCGCTGGATCAACAGGGCCGGGCTGGAGGATCTCGGGCTCAACCTGCGGTCCTGGGCCTGCCTCCTTGTCTTCCTGGCCATCGCCTTCGCAGTGGATCTTCTCCACGAGAGAAATACCGCGATCCGGGAAGAGATCTCGAAGAAACCGATCGTGATCCGCTGGGCCATCTATTACGCCGCCATTCTTGCCATCATGATTTTCGGCGTCTATGGCCCGGAATATGACCCCGCTGCGTTCATTTACGAACAGTTTTAGCGGAGAAGCGGGATGGGCTGAGAAACCTCTTCGGCCCGGGAAAGGATGGAGCAACATGATCGCTGTGAGGAGCCTCCAAGAATACAGGGCGATGATCTCCGCCAAAAAAGCGGAGATCGGGCATTTCGTGAAGAATTCCGTGCAGATGTCTTCCACCATGGACCAGTATATTGCCGAACACCGGCTCTTCGCCCGCACGTTCCGGGACGGCATCATTTTCTTTGTGGACGAAGGGCCTTTCTTCAACGTATACTATTATTGGGACAGTGCCGGGGAGCTCCCTGATCTCAGGGAGGGGAAGCCTCTGATCGTTGAAGAATTGGGGATAGAGGGAAAAATGGAGAAAGAGCTCGCGGAGAAAGGCAGGCGCCTGCTCCGCTCCGGCTTCTCTTTGTACAGGAGGAACCTGCTCATGGAGCGCCCTGCGGCCCTCCCCTTCGATCCCCCCTGCCTTCCGCCCGGCTTCCGGATCACCCGAGCCGGTGAAGAAGAGCTCCCTTACGCCCTCGCTCTGTGGGACCGCTTCCTCGATCCGGAGGATGTCCCTTTGGATCACCGCTCCCTTAGAGACGGCGGCGCGCTGGCCTTGGTCCGGGATGGTGCCGGCAAGGTCTGCGCAGTCTACCGATGGAGCACTCAGGGGAGGCGCAGCGAGGGAAGACATATCGTCACGGTTCCGGAGCACTTGCGGGAAGGCCTCGCCTCCGCTCTTCTTGCGGAGTGGATCCGCGATGCCGCAGGGCACGGATGTGAGACCGCCACGACATGGGTCAATGACCGCAACCGGGCGTCGCTGGCCCTCTATGAGAGCTGCGGTTTCAGGAATACCGGAAAATACTGCCTCCAGTTTAAAAAGGATGAGAAAGGAGCGTAAACCCAATGACAGAACAGATCATGAAAATACTTGCTGATATCAGGCCGGATGTGGATTTTGAGCACGAGACGGCGCTGATTGACGACGCAGTTCTCGATTCCTTCGACCTCATTACGATCATCGGGGAATTTAATGAGGCCTTTGGCATAGAGATCGACGTCGAGGATATCGAACCCGCGAATTTTAATTCGGCGGCCGCTATGGAGGAGCTCATCAGGCGCCTCGTCAACGAGGATGATTAATTCCATGAAAAGAATCCTTGCCAAATGGGGCAAGCCCGTCCTCTTTCTGCTCGGCCTCCTGCTCCTCACACTGGCTCTCCAGCCCCTGTTCAAGATCAGGGACCCACGCCCAAAGGAATACATGAGCGGGTTCTACCTGGAGAAGCAGGGAGCGCTGGACGGTGTCTTCATCGGGGGAAGCTCAGTGTACACCTTCTGGCAGGCGCCCCTTGCTTTCCGGCAGTCCGGGATCACGGTCTACCCCGTCTCGGTTCCGAACATGCCTCAGCGGGCCACCCTCGATCTCATAAAAGAGTGCCGCAGGACGCAGCCGGATGCCCTCTACATCCTGTGCATCAACCAGTTCGGAAGGACGGATGTCCAGCCCGCGTACATCCACAATACCCTGGACTTTATGCCGATCACCGGCAGGAAGCCGTCAATGATCCCGAAGCTCTCGGCACTAGCAGGTCTTGAGGGACTGGACATGCTCGAATTCTTCCTCCCCATCCTCCGCTTCCACTCCACCTGGAGCACCGTGAATAAGGAAGATGTCTTCCCTAAGAGGAGAGGCTACAAGGGCGGCTACGACGGGTACACCTTCCGCAATTATGAGAAGGATGTCTCGGACAAATACTGGACCAGCGATGACATAGCAGATCTGGCAGGGAGCTATCAGGAGGAGACCCTGACCGAGCTCTGCGATTACCTTGAGGAGGAGCAGATCAGGACACTGTTTGTCTGCTTCCCCCAGGCCATCGGGGATCAGGTCACAGTCCTGAACGGAGTGCGTGAATATGTGAGAAACAGGGGCTTCGAAGTCCTGGATCTCTACAATCACAGCGACACACTGAACCTGGATTGCGCCAACGACTACTCGGACCGCAGGCATGTGAATATTCACGGAGCTGCGAAGACCACGAAAGGGCTGCTGCAATATCTTCTTGCGCACTACAGCTTCGCGGACAAGAGGACGGATCCCTCTTATCGGGACTGGAATGAGGCGGCGGATAAATACCTCCATTTTATATCGCGCTATGCCCTGGACTACGAACTGGATTTCCGGAACCGGACACTGGAGCTTGCGCCTGTTGCATTTTCCAAAGCAGAGAGGAAAGGCGACGAAGTCCTTCTCGAATGGGAGCGCTGTGAGGGCGCTGCCGGCTACGTCCTCTTCCGGAAGCTGGCCCGGAAGGGCGAATGGACGAGAATCGCCGAGCTCAGTGCGGAGGAGCTCTCGTACCGGGAGGAGGTGCCGGAGCATACCTACCGGAGCACCTATCTGATCGTGCCGGTCGCGGAGAAGCAGGGGACAAAGCTCTACGGGCGTCTGCACATGGAGAATAAGGTATTGCTGAAAGGAGATCTCAGCACAGAAAAATGAGGACGGAGCACCGTCCTCATTTTCATGATTCTGTTTTCTTATTTCTTTCTGCTGCGCATCATCGCGAATACGCTCTGGATGACGATGAACAGGAAGAGAAGCGCAGCGGTAAGGATGTTCGGCCAGGAACTGGCCAGCTTGCCGTTGGTCTTCACGATGGAGGAAATTGTGCCGTTGATCAGCACGCCGAAGAAGGAGCCGATCACGTTGCCCACGCCGCCGGTCAGCAGCGTACCGCCGATGACGGCCGAGCTGATGGCGTCCATCTCAAGGCCGGTGGCCTGGGAGACGGAGCCCGCCATGGTGTTCAGGCAGTAACACACGGCGCCGATGGAGCAGAAGATCGAGGAGAGCATGTAGGCACACAGCTTCACCTTCTTGACGTTCAGTCCCATCATCGCTGCGGAGACGGCATTTCCGCCTACCGCGTAGAAGGAGCGCCCAAGCTTCGTGTGGCGGAGCATGATGAATGTGAAGAGAAGCAGGAGCAGCGCTACGACAACGCTGGGCCGGATGTAGGGCACCATGTACTTCCCCTTGTTGTTGATATACCCGCCGAAGGGGATGTTGATCTTCGCATTGGCCCAGGCGTAGAAGAGCTTGCTGGTCTGTTCCGTGATGGAGACCTGCTCCGTGCAGATCACTGCGGTCATGCCGCGGCAGAAGAACATGCCGGCCATCGTGACGATGAAGGGCTGGATCTCCAGATATCCCACCAGGAAGCCCTGGAAGATACCAAAGGCAATTCCGATCACCAGGACGATCAGGATCATCACAACCGCATTCATCCCGGAGCGCATTCCAGTGGCGAGGATCATGCAGTCCATTGCGATGAGGGCGCCGACAGAGATATCAATACCGGCTGTGAGCATGACAATGGTCAGGCCGCAGGTGACGCAGATCAGTCCCGCATTGGTGATCAGGATGTTCAGGAAGGTCTGCAAGTGGGCAAAGCCCTTGCTTCCATAGGCGATGCAGCCGCCGGCGTAGAGGACCACGAAGAGTCCGATTGTGATCAGGAGCAGGATCGTGTGGCCGTTCATCTTTGTCTGCCTCTTCATGAGATCACCCCCTTCACCTGCTTCGCAGCATTTCTCTTCTTAAAGTAAGCCTGCAGCGGCGGCGCCTGTATGGCGACGATCAGGATGACGATGATAGCCTTGAACACGGGAGCCTGTGTGGAGGACACGCCGAGGGCGTACAGTGTCGTGGTGATCGCCTGAATGGTGTAAGCGCCGATGATGGAGCCCGCCAGCTTGAATTTGCCGCCGCCCAGGGAGTTGCCACCGAGGGCTACAGCCAGAATGGCATCCATTTCAAAATACAGTCCGATGTTGTTGGAGTCCGCCGAAGTAATTCTGGAGGCGGCTACGATTCCGGCGATCCCTGCAAGGAGACCGCAGATTAAGTAGGTCATGAAAATGATGCGTCTGGAATTCAGTCCGGCGATCCGGCTGGCTTTGCTGTTGATGCCGACGGACTGGATGTACATGCCGAGCGCTGTCTTCTTCAGGAGCAGCGATATGATTACGATGCAGATCACCGCGATCACGAAGGGAGTCGGGATGACACCGAGGAAGCTGCCGAAGAAACCGAAGGTGCTGTTGCGGACGTAAACGATCAGGTCATTGCAGAGGAGCAGTCCGATGGCACGGGCTGCCGAGAACAAGATCAGCGTCGCCACCATCGGTTGTATGTGGAAGTATGCCACCAAAGTCCCGTTGAACATGCCGCAGATCACGCCGATGCCGATGCCGCCAAGGACGCCGACGGCGAGGGGTACGGCCAGAGTCGAAGTCGAGGAGACGCCGTAGCCAGCCAACAGCATGCAGCAGAAGCTGGCGCAGAGGCTCATCACCGAGCCCACGGAGATATCCGTTCCCGCTGAAGAGGAGACGACGAGGGTCATACCGAGAGCGAGAATCGCCACTTCGCTGCCGCGGTTCAGGATGTCGATGATACGGCCGTATAAGATGGTGCCGTTGCCGGTTGTCTGTCTGAGGGTGATCATGAAGAAGGACAGCGGGTTGGCACCGATGGCCACGTCATGAATGATATTGACGGCCATCACGAGAAGAAGGCTCATCACGGGGAGAAACAGGCTCCACCCCTTTATTTTTGACCAGGTACTCTTTTGATTCATGCCTCTTTTTCACCTCCCGCTATCGCTTTCATTACATTCTCCTGTGTCAGGTCATGATCCAGCTCGCCGACCTTTTCGCCGTCCCGCATGATGGCCATGCGGTTGCACGTGCGCAGCATCTCGGAGATTTCGGAAGAGATGAAGAGAATGCTCTTGCCCTGCTCTGCCAGCTCCACGATCATCTTCTGGATCTCGGACTTCGTTCCGATGTCGATGCCACGGGTAGGCTCATCCAGGATCAGGAAGTCCGGATCCGTTGCCAGCCACCTGGCAAGGATCACCTTCTGCTGGTTGCCGCCAGACAGCTGCTTCACCAATGTCTCAGGGTTCGGTGTCTTGATTCTGACGAGGTCGATGTAGCGGTCCGCGATCTCCTCCTGCTTGGCCCTTGAGAGCTGGCGGAACATGCCCTTCTTCGCCTGCAGGGCCAGGATGATGTTCTCCCGAACGGACAGATCCGCGATAATGCCCTCTGCTTTTCTGTCATCGGGCAGCATCCCCATGCCGAGGTTCATGGCGTCAATGGGTTGGTTGATCTTGACGTCCTTGCCGTTCACCTGCAGTGTGCCGGTGTTGGCCTTGTCCGCGCCGTAGATCGCGCGGGCCAGTTCGGATCTCCCGGATCCCAGAAGGCCTGCGATACCCACCACTTCGCCTTTGTGAATGTCCAGGTCAAAGGGCTTCACCTTGCCGGTGTGGCTGAGATTCCTTGCCGAGATCTCCAACGGATTCTTGCTGACGTCTTCTATGCTCTCTTTCTGGATCTCCGCCAGGTCATCCAGGTTCTTGCCCATCATGGCTGCCACCAGCTTCACGCGGGGA
>CADCQE010000013.1 GCA_902803505.1 uncultured Lachnospiraceae bacterium
CCGGGCCATCGATGCCGTTGCTGCTTACTATATGGCTTACCAGGGCCATGTGATGGGCACCTACATTGAGACGGATATGCGCAAGGATGCCTATCAGCACCTGCAGCAGCTGTCATTTACGTATTATAATAACACGAAGATCGGCCAGATCATGGGAAGGATCACTAACGACCTCTTTGATGTGACCGAGTTCGCCCACCACTGCCCGGAGGAGTTCTTCATCGCGGCCATCAAAGCAGTGGTCTCCTTTGTGGTTCTGGCCGGGATCTCTCTGCCCCTGACGATCCTGGTATTCCTCGTTGTGCCGTTCATGACCTTCTTTTCTTCGAGACAGAGCTCCCGGATGCGCAGGGCCTTCGCGAATCAGCGCTTTCAGACCGGCGAGCTCAATGCGCGCATTGAGGACAGCCTTCTCGGGCAGAAGGTGGTCAAGGCCTTCACCAATGAGGATATGGAGATCAAGCGCTTCAATGAGGAGAATGAGACCTTCTTCCGGATGAAGCAGGACTCTTACCGCTATATGGCGGCATTTCAGATCACTGTGCGCCTCTTCGACGGGATCATGTATCTGGTGCTTGTCCTTGGAGGCGGGATCTTCCTTGTGCGCGGGGCGATCAGCCCGGGTGACCTGGTGGCCTATGTGATGTACGTGACGACGCTGATCGCCACAATCCGCAGGATCATTGAATTCTCCGAGCAGTTCCAGCGGGGCATGACCGGGATTGAGCGCTTCCTGCAGATCATGGATGCGGAGATCGAGATCTTCGATGAACCGGATGCCGTGGAGCTGAAGGGCACCAGGGGAGAGATTGAGTTCCGGGACGTGAGCTTTGCCTATCCGGACGACCACAATATTGTGCTTCACGACCTGAACCTGAAGATCCATCCCGGGGAGAAGCTTGCGATTGTGGGTCCTTCCGGGGGAGGAAAGACGACACTATGCAACCTGATCCCCCGGTTTTATGATGTCTCAGGGGGGCAGATCCTGCTGGACGGCCGGGACGTGCGCCATTTTACACTGAAATCCCTGCGTGGGAATATCGGTATGGTGCAGCAGGACGTCTACCTGTTCTCCGGCACGGTGTATGACAACATCCTCTATGGCAGACCGGACGCGACCCGCAAGGAGATCATGGAGGCGGCCCGGCGCGCCGGCGCTGAGGAGTTTATCGAGGCGCTCCCTCTGGGCTATGACACCTACATCGGGGAGCGGGGCGTGAAGCTCTCAGGAGGACAGAAGCAGCGCATCAGCATCGCACGCATCTTCCTTAAAAATCCGCCGATCATCATACTCGATGAAGCTACGTCTGCCCTGGACAACGAGAGCGAATATGAGGTCGCCAGATCCCTGAAGGAGCTCTCAGAGGGCAGGACCACGCTCACCATAGCCCACCGCCTCAGCAGCATCATCCATTCTGACAGAATCCTGGTGCTGACGGACGAGGGTATTGAGGAAGAAGGAACACATGAGGAGCTTATGAAGAAGCAGGGGCACTATTACCGCTTCTATACAAGAGCGAATGAGATACGATGATGGATCATAATCAGCTTGATGGAAAACATGAGACGAATCAGGAGAAGCGAGGCAGGAGGTTCCGCCTGTCTCTTTCCCTTGGGAAGAAGATCATCCTTGGAGTGATTCTCCTGACCTTTATTCTCTCCGGCATCTCCCTGTACATCGGTGCGTATATCCACAGGCGTCTGGAAGTCAACGAGCATATGAGTGACACCTGGAAGACAGCCAGTACCGCCAGCTGCCTGCTGGACGCTATGGACGCTTATAAGTACATCGAAGAGGTCCTCAGGATCTATGAAGAGGAGGGGGGCCGGGAACTCAGTCAGAAATACATGGATCAGCTGAACCGGTATATCGAGCTTTCCATTTCCCCAAATTCCGACCCGGCTGCTGTGGATGAGGCCGAGCAGGCAGTGTCGGAGAGCGAGGCGAAGTACGTTGCTGCCTTCCGGAGTGTGTTCTCGGAGGAGTTCAATGAGATCAATGAGAAGCTGGATGAGATTGCCAAGAAGAACAATCTCACGGAGATCTCAGTGCTTGCGATCGACAAGGAAAAAGATACGGTGTTCACTGTATTTGGAAACAGTTTTTATCAGCCGGATAAGGACTGGCAAGAGGCCGTGAAGATTGGGGCTGTCACTCCCATGGAGTCCTATACGGGACTTGAAGAATACTATAAAGGCGGAAACCAGGGGCAGTACAGCTTTGATTACAATATGGTAGGAAGCTCGAGAGGAACTGTTTTTTCAAGTGTTGCCCCTTATGAGAACCCGGAAACCGGAGAATTGATCGCTTACATCGACGCCTTTGAGATCTGGGACGCCGGCAATGAGGAGCAAAAAGGGTATGTATTGAACTATTTGCTTGGAATCCTGGTTGTCGCGGTTCTCTTTTGCGTCGCTGTCAACTTCCTTACCCGCAATTACATCGTCCGGCCGATTCGGAAGCTGAGCGGAGCGGCGATCTCATTCGCGCAGAGCAAAGACAAGGAGGGACAGAACTACTTCAGTGATCTCGGGATCCGTACGGGGGACGAGATCCAGACGCTCGGGGAAGCCATGGAGCAGCTCGAGGGGGATCTGCACCAGTATATGGCAGAGCTCACTCAGATCTCACAGGAGAAAGAGCGCGTCGGCGCCGAGCTCCGTATGGCCACAAGGATCCAGGCCTCCATGCTTCCGAATGAATTTCCGCCGTTTCCGGACCGGCAGGATTTTGACATCTATGGCAGCATGCAGCCGGCCAGGGAAGTGGGCGGGGATTTCTACGATTATTTCCTGATTGACGATCAGCATCTTGCGCTTCTCATTGCGGATGTGTCTGACAAGGGTGTGCCCGCAGCCCTCTTTATGATGGCCACGATGCTCCTGATCCAATACCGCATAAAGCTCGGAGGGACACCTTCTGAGATTCTGGACTCAGTCAACCGGCAGATCTGCGGCGCCCGCGACAAAAGGCGCACAAAGATGTTCGTCACGGTGTGGCTTGGAATCCTCGATCTGTCGGACGGGACGCTTCTCTGCTCAAACGCCGGCCACGAATTTCCCGTGATCCGAAGAGGGAACGGCGCATTTCAGATCTACAAGGACAAGCACTGCTTTGTCGTGGGCGGACTGGAGAGAGCGAAGTACCGGGATTACGAGCTGAAGCTTGAGAAAGGAGATGCCATCTTCGTTTATACGGACGGTATACCGGAAGCGGGCAATACCAAAAAAGAATTCTATGGACTGGAGCGCTTGGAAGAGGCTCTCGCCAAGGTTTCGAACCGCACCCCGAAGGAGATTGTTGAAAGCGTAAGAAGCGATGTGGAAGCCTTTGCGGATGGAGCGGAGCAGTCGGATGATATTACGATGCTATGCCTGGAATACTCAGGATGAAGCAGCGGGGATAAGTCCCCGCTGCCTTTTTTATTACGATTCACGGCCCTCCCTCTACAGGTCACAGACCATCCGTGCTTCACACGTATGTCGCAGCGAAAGCTGCTTATGTCTGAGGCTGTAGGGGGAGGTTCCTGTTTCACAGGCCTTATCTGTAATCAGAACCTTTCTCATTCATGCAAGCATGATGAGCCAGGTTCTGATTGCAGATTGGCCGTGAATCGTAACGATAATTCAGAATCCGGTATTGAAAAACACATCTATCCCTAGTACAATATGAAACAAAGTGTACCAAGTTAATTTTCTGTTTCTTCGCTCGGGCAAAGGTGGTGAGAGATGAGCAAAAACAGAGAGAGGGATGAAGCGATAAAAGCCAGGTGCAGACTGTCTGCCATGGAATCCGCTTTCCGTCTCTTTTCCGAGAAAGGGATCGAAGCAGTAAAAATGGCGGATATTGTCGCAGACTGCGGCGTCTCACGTCAGAGCCTGTATCGTTACTTTTCGACCAAGACAGATCTGGTGATTGCGATTGGAGTATGGAAGTGGAAAGAATACATCTCTAATTATGTTGCTCAGCTTCCCTCGGAGAGATTTGAGAAGCTCACAGCTGCGGAGCGAATGAAGCTCTATCTGGATTCTTTCATTGATCTGTACCTTAACCATAAGGACTTTCTCCGCTACAATTATTATTTCAACAGCTTTCTCGCAAATGAGCGTCCGAACCCAGCGCAGAACCGGTCCTATGTGGATGTGGTGGAGCAGCTGAAAGAGGCCTTCCACGGACTGTATGAAGCAGGCAGGAAAGACGGAACGCTGAGAGCGGATCTTCCCGAGTCTGTGATGTTCTCCAGCTCCTTCCACATTATGCTGGCAGCGGTTACGCGGTATGCGATGGGGCTTGTCTATGTCACGGAAGATGGGGCCCCGGAGCGGGAATTACTCTTGCTGGAGGAAGCTTTACTGAAGATGTATAGAAATTGAATCACATCAAGTGATTCAATTTCGTACTCACCCACTTCCGAAGGAAGTGTCCTGCGAAGCAGGATTATGAATCGCTCTCCTTAAGCGATTCATAAGGTATAGAAATTGAATCACATCAAGTGATTCAAGTTCTATAGAAATTGAATCAAGAAAGCCTCGAACTCTATATTCAGTCAGGGAGATTTGAACAGATGAACACACAGAAATTCAGAACCGAAAAGCGTTTCTTTCTCACGCTTCTCTTTATCCTCATGATGGCGTCTCTTGCAGGTGTATCTGCTTCTGCAGAACAACTGGTAGAGATAAAAGAGGGCACATATTATATCAAAGCAGTCAATGGGAATGCAAAAGGACAGGTGCTCTATTGGAATGAAAAAGCAAGTGATCAGAACACTTGTATGATGTTTGAATCCTGCGGCGGGTCACATGCGGATTATGAAGTGTGGTATATTACTAAGAATCGCAACTTTGATGGCTACTACGGCATCTATCTGGCCAAGGATTACTATGGGAACAAGGATAAATGCAAACGCATCGAGATTGACAATCTAACGGGCAGGGATGCTCCGTATCTCATGAGCACAACGGGCCCGCATGTCTTTTGCGGCAACTTCAGCAATCAGGATGATGCATTCCGCTTTTACTGCCAGAACAACACCAATTCCTACACCAACCTCATTATCGAGTCGTATGCGGATAAATACAGATTCTTCAGGCACAAAGACGTCAAGCTTTTCCATTCTGACCTCATCTATGTAAAAGCAAACACGAAACATGACACTTCGGACAAGCTGTGGGAGCTCATCCCGGTAAATTATGAAAAGAACATCAGTCGGACAGCGCCTTCCGTTACCGCACAAAAGGACGGGAACGTGACCATTAACTGGGACAAGTTCCGCAATAAGATTAAGAACAGCAAGGCATGGAAAAATGCCAAATACATCGAGATTCAGTACAGCACCGATAAAGACTTCCTGCAGAATGTAAAGACGAAAAAGATCAAGAAGGGGACAGTCAACAGGGCGAAGGCAAAATCGGCTCTGTCCAAACTCAAGAGGAAAAAAACATATTATATCCGTGCGCGGCTGATCGATAAGAAGGGAGTATGTTCCAACTGGAGCAAGTCGATAAAGGTGAAGCCATCGACCGGAGGGGATTCTTGAGAAGCGGAAGACATTTATACTGGTAAACCTTAGGAATTGCCGAAGGCAATTGCTTAGATAAACTGCACATAGGGAAAACGAATCCTTCTGCAAAGCAGATCCGTTCGTTAGTAACTATGGCATCAACTTAATGAAAGAAAGGAGCTTGCTGGAAAAATGAAAAGAAAAGGAAAACTGGTATGTGCGTTGATATTGGCAGCAGTGACCGCGCTGCCGGGCATGAGTGTTTCGGCTCAGGATCTTGGCCTGAATACGGAGCAGAAGGAGGCCACA
>CADCQE010000014.1 GCA_902803505.1 uncultured Lachnospiraceae bacterium
ATTCTGATTGTGGCGCATTTTCTGGACCGCTTCAGCGACAATATCTATGTGAAGAAGGCCTTTTACGGTCTGCGGGCGGCTTCGCTGGCCATGGTCACGGCTGCGCTCCTCAATGTGGTCAAGGTGGCGCTCGTTGACGTGTCGGCTTTTCAGGGGCCTTCCTCTGTCTTTGCCGTGCTGAAGCCTATTCCGATCCTGATTGCCGTGGTGCTGTTCTTTGTGATGCGGAAGCTCAAGTGGCATCCGGTCTTCTTTCTGGCTGTTTCGGCCGGGATTGGAATTGCGCTGGGACTGTGATTTCCGGTTACTATTCACGGCCCCTTCCGCTACAGGCCACAGACCATCCGTGCTTCGCACGTATGTCGCAGCGAAAGCTGCTTATGTCTGAGGCTGTAGGGGGAGGGGCCTTCTTCACAGGCCTTATCTGTAATCAGAACCTGACTCATTCATGCATGCATGATGAGCCAGAACCTGATTGCAGATTGGCCGCAAATAGGAACCGTAGGACAAATATAGTATATTGGAAGGGGATGGGCAAGAGTGGGTCACCGAGAACCGTCCCCATTGACCCATTCAGGCTATGCGGATCTCCCCGCTTCCATATTCCCACACTTACACTTCATCCGATAGAACTTCTGTATCCTCAACGACGGTCGCATTTACTTCCCGCACCATATTCCTCATTTCCTGCATGGATCTAAGCCCCGTGTCGGGCAGGGCCAGTACTTCATGGATGCTGCTGGGCAGGATGATCAGGTCCCGCTGCCATTTCTCGGCATATTCGGAAAATGCCCCCTCATAGAACATCACGGCGGCACCGTTGACGAAGCTTTGATTTGTAAAAATGCGAAGCCCGAATTCTTCGTCGTCTTCGATCATAGGCTTGCTCAAGAGGGGCTCCAGGAGGGGCGTATTGTGCATTGCATCCCGGAAAAGCTCGCTCTCCGCTATGCCCCATCGCTCCAGATCCGTGTTCTTCAGCTGAATCGTGCCGTGCAGTCCGCAGATCGTGTCTGTGCTGTAATAGTAGATCATTGCGAGGTCCAGAACCGGGCGGAAGGGCATGTCCTGCAGCCGCACCCGGTTGCGCTCCCGGTTGATGAGGCGGAAGCAGATCTTGTCCCGGAGGTTCCCGTAGTCCATCAGTTTTTCCGTAAGCTCCGTGTTGGCGGCGGCCTTCTCCCGGCAAATGCCGAGGATCTCCTTCGCAATCTCACTGAGGATCTCTTCCTCGGAGCCGCTCTTCATGCGGTCAAAGCGCTCTTTTATCTCTTCGACATACAAGGTGGGCCCGACGTTGCAGCCGGGGATCCGCACGTTGAGCCCGTCGAGGACGATGCCGTTGTTCTTGTTGATCTGGCTGAGGCGCACCTCTTCGCCCTCAGTTGTCATAGATGTGATTCGTTCTACCAGCTTTGCTCGGAATTCGATGTAATCCATATCATTTCTCCTTTAACTAAAAACTCGCGCTTTAGGGACGGTTCTTTTTGCGGCAAAAAATGTTGCGGCAAAAAGAACCGTCCCCCTCGCAGCATTGCGAGGCAAAATGTAACGCTATTCAGTTGTGACAGGGAAAAAATGTAAGAAATGAAAGATGCCTCCCCGCAAGGGGAGGCATCGCTTGTTCATGCTCTGGAGAGGTATTCGCCTGTTCTCGTATCAATCTTCACTTTGTCGCCGATGTTGACAAAGAGCGGCACCTGAATGCTTGCTCCTGTCTCGACCGTTGCGGGCTTCGTCGCGCCCTGAGCCGTGTTGCCGGCAAATCCGGGTTCCGTGTCGGAGATCTCAAGCTCCACAAAGAGCGGCGGCTCGATTGCGAACACGCTGCCGTTGTAGGAGACGAGCTTGCACTCTTCGTTCTCCTTCACGAACTTCATGTTGTCGCCGATGATGTCCTTGTTGATCATCACCTGGTCGTAGGTCTCGGGATCCATGAAATAATAGAGATCGCCGTCGTTGTACAGGTACTGGCTGTTCTTGCGGTCAATCCGTGCGGCGGGGAACTTCTCCGTCGGGCGGAAGGTCTTCTCAACAACGCCTCCGTTGATGACATTCTTCAACTTCGTGCGCACGAAAGCGGCACCCTTGCCGGGCTTCACATGCTGAAACTCAAGAATCTGCATTACCTGACCTTCGATCTCGAGGGTTAAACCATTTTTAAAATCGCCTGCAGAAATCATAATTCGCTTCCTCCAAAATGCTTATAGAGGAATTTTAGTATAATTCCCGAGGTCATGCAAGAGGAAGTTGCAGTTTCCGGCAGATCATCTCACATACTTCCGCCACTGTAAGCCCGTCTGTGGGGATGCGCAGGTCCGCCGCGGCCTCGTAGGCGGGCCTTCTTTGTTCCATCAGCCCGGTCACGCCCGAAAGGGTCATGCGCCCCCGTATGTTCGGCCGGCCTTCGGACTCCCCTGTCAGATGCTGCAGGATGGTCTCCGGAGAGGCGTCGAGGAGCACGGTTCTTCCGAGGGCCCGCATCAGGTCCCGGTTCCCTTCCCGCAGGACGGCGCCGCCCCCGCAGGACACGATACCGCAGTCGAGGCTCCAGAAGCCCGCGAGGAGATTCGTCTCCAGGTCGCGGAAGCCCTCCTCTCCCCGCTCCTCAAAGATCTCCGGGATGGATTGCCCTGCTTCCTCGGAAATCCGCTCATCCATTTCGATGAGGGGGAGGCCGGTGATGCCGGCGAGCATCCGGCCGACGGAGGATTTCCCGCTGCCCATGAACCCGATGAGGAAAATGAGCCCGCCGCTCTGCCGCTGCCCGTGTATTCTGCGCAGCGTCTCCTTCAGCTCATTTGCTTCGAGCTGGCCGGGGGCGCTGGCCTCACCCGGCAG
>CADCQE010000015.1 GCA_902803505.1 uncultured Lachnospiraceae bacterium
AAAGAACCGTCCCTGCCGCATCATTTTTTGTCGCAGAAAGAACCGTCCCCACTGCAGCATTCGCTATCGCTTATCCCGGTCCACCATTTCCAGGAAGATCAAGCCGATGAAGATATAAACAGCGGAGAAGAGGGCGAGGATACCCCAGCACTTAAGGAGATTCTTCGGCTCATAATTAAAAGCCTCGATCTGCATCTTCTCAGATGTGTACTTCTCAACTCTTTCCTTTACCTCAGGGATTTCGAGGACATTCTTCACTTTTATCATAAAATCATCTTCGCCATCTTTATCCAGGGATTTCACTGCTTCATAGATCACCGAGGAAGGCTGGCTGTTGTAGTCCGCTGCAATATTGATGGCGTTGATTCCCCAGTTGCTGATGGTGAAATTCGCCAACAGCTGCGCGGACGGCTGGTCAAGCGGGAAGATGGAGCCTGCGAAGACCAACTGTACAATAAGCAGGAAGGGCATGATCGTCATCGCTGTCGTGGTCGAGCGTACAATACAGGAGACCATCAGGGCCAGCATATCCGCCGCATATGTGGCGAGGAACATACTGATCGCAACGTCCAGTGTGAAGGAACCCGTGATCAGTCCCGTATTCGGGAAGAACATGCCGAAGACCTTGAAGATGATAAGGGTGATCACAACCTGGGCCAGGCAGATTATAGCCTGGTAGATCATATGCGATGCCAGATACGAGGTAATGTGAAGTCCTGCCCTGTGCTCTCTCTTAATAATATTCCGTTCCTTGCAGACCGACTGGATCGAGTTGAACATACCGTTCCAGATGCACACACAGATCAGCGCGAGGGAGCCGTATTTCGTGAACTCCATATTGCGGAACATCTTGCTGCCGAGGACGTACACGACGAGGTAGGCGATGATCGCCGCCAGCGGGAGCACCTTCCAGTTCCTCTCCGTAAAGAAGAGGCGGAACTGCTTGCCAAGATAGACGGGAATCTGCTCCAGACGGCTCTTGTAAGCCATCCCCCCTGCCGCGTATTTCTCCGTGCCTGCAAAGGCTACGGAACCGGACGGCGTGACCTCCGCCGCATCCATATCGAGGAACGAGGCCCTTCTGGACTGCTCTTCACTGCGCCTGGCGGAATAGGTCTTATACTTCTCAATAAACTCGTCGGATCTTCCCGCACCGCCTTCATTCTTTGCATTGATCAGGCGGACGACATCTTCCATCGTAGGAACGCCGAAGAAGTCCCTTGCCTCCTGGATTCCTCCGTAAAATGCCAGCTGGCCGATCTTCGTCTCCGTCCCCTTGGCGAGAACGATCACCTTGTCGAAGAGGTGCGCCACGCGGTCCGGAGCGTGGGTGATCACCATTACGATCCTGTCCTGGCAGGCGATCAGGCGGAGGTTCTCCATCAGCTCCGTCGCCATAATACCGTCGAGACCGGAATCCGGCTCATCTAGGATGAAGAGCGAAGGGGAGGCTACGAATTCCATGCAGATCGACAGTCTCTTCTTCTGGCCGCCGGAGAGCTTGGAGACCAGCTCCTTCTCCCTTCCCGAAAGGCCGAAGGTCTCGAGGACCGCCGCCACTCTCTTCGCCTTCTCCTCAACCGGCATGCTTTTGGGAAGACGCATCTCAGCGGCATTGCTCACGGTGTCTCCCACCGTGTCCTCCTCGCGCATCAGGTTCTCCTGGGGCACGAAACCGATTCTGTGCTTGACCTGGCCGTAATCCCTGTAGAAGTCCAGATCACCTTCCTTGATTGTCGCCTTTGCCTTCTCATATCCGGTGACTGCATTTACGAATGTACTCTTGCCGGCTCCGGATCCTCCGAGAATGAGCACCATATTGCCAGGCTCAATCTGCAGGTTGATATCCTTGAGCAGCGTCACCTTCTTCAGCGCCTGGTGACAGCTTCTCTCGTCGATGTTGATGCTCAGCCCGCTCTCCTGCGTCGGATATCCATAGACGAGACCAGATCCCTCGAAGACGAACTTCGTTTCGCCGATCTGGATAATATCATCAATGCGGATGCGAACCGTGGAATCCACCTCGACGCCGTTATGGAGGACATTCCTGGCCATCATCTCCTGCATGGTCCAGTGCCCGTCTTCATATTCCAGATTGATTGCCGCATCGCTGTTATCACTCTGCTTATCGGCAATCCGGACGGCGTGACGGCCGTCGTCCATGTTGATGATTCTCCAGTCCAGCCCGCTGACGAACTCTGAGAAGAAAATCGCCGTCAGCATGCGGTCATTGGACATACGGATGACCGTTCCGTCCTCCAGGGGCGTCGAGGCATCCTTCCCAAGGCTCTTGCCACCGACAAATGTGAAGACGTCGTCCGTGAGATTGCGGAACATCCACTCATCGTTCTCGATGTAAATCTCACACTGCTCCTTATCAAGGAATGGATAAGTGAGCTGAAGAGAGGACGTCGTGAAGACCTCCATATCGCACTGGCCTTTCACTTTGGCCCGCTCAAATATCACATACTGTCTCGGCTTCTCCTGCGCCTCAAAGAAGACGAGACTGGCCGGGATTCTTTTTCCATTCACTTTCTTAATCATTTGAGCTTCCCTCCAGTGCAGCCGCCAGGCCGGAAATCATAGATTGTATCTCCGGATCCTCTAAATACCTCTCCGCCTCAGCCGCCGCTTGCTTTCCTACTTCGGTATCCAGATACGCATCCAGTGAAACCTTTTTCTCGCTAAGCGTATTAAGGGCAATCATGACCGGCCCCACAAATCGCTCATTGAGACCCGCAGTGACCAGAATCTCCTCCATGAGCTCAGGTTCCGCCTGTATAAATCTCGCTGTCTTGTCGATAATGAGATAAACCAGTTCCTTCACTTCCTGGTAAGAAAGGAGCGACTGAAAATCTTCTGACTGTACCACCTTCAGGACCGCTCTGAGATTCGCTTTTAATTCCTCTTCATCGACCCCCGCAAGGCTCCCCGCTATGTCCGAAGTGCCGTCCACAACAGCGTACAGCAATCCCTCCTCTGCCGGAGGCAGGCTCTCCGCTCCGGATGCCGCGCTGTCAGCATCCGTATGCTCTCTCTCCGCCGCAGAAAATGCACTCTGCGCTCCCTCTCTCACACTCTCGGACACGGAAGAAGTGCTCTCCGCCCCCTCTCTCACGCTCTCGGACACGGAAAAAGTGCTTTCCGCCCCGGAAATTACACTCTCTGCTGCGGAAACACTTCTTTGGGCCGCACTCTTTCCTGCACTGTCAGCGGAAGCAAAGGTCATCGCTGCAGTAAACGCAAGAAAAGCGGCGGTAATACTCACCCACGCCGCAATCTGCTTCTTCATAAAAACCTCCGAAACTTGAAAAAGTGGCCACTCTGATCAGGGTGACCACATGCAAAAACAAGCGTTACTCGATTGTAAGGATATCAGAGAATCCCGTCACCTCGAACACTTCCATGACATCTTCAGACACATTGATGACACGCATCTTGCCCTGCTTGTTCATAACTTTCTGCATGGACAGCAGGACACGAAGACCTGCACTGGAGATATAGGCAAGGGAGCCTAAATCACATGTCAGATCCGTGACACCTTCTGAGGATTCTTTCCAAACGTTCTCGAGATCAGGAGCTGTCGTCGTATCCAGTCTTCCCTCAAGGGCGATTGTGAGAGCTCCGCCGTCTGCTGTCTTAGTGATGTTTAACATTTTTCCTTTACCTCCTGAATCCTATTTCTCCACTGTTGATACAGCTATGTACGAAAATCTTCTCTCATATAGTAACAAAGATCCCCGTAAATCGCAACATTACATTGACGCTAATCTTATCCGGATTACACTTTTGTTAGTATTCACGTCCCCTCCCTCTACAGGCCACAGACCATCTGTGCTTCGCACGTATGTCGCAGCGAAAGCTGCTTATGTATGGAATACTATCTGGTTAATACCTTTATTGACACGCCGGCGGCCACCGCATAGACCAGGGCAAATATTGCAAGATACAGCCAGCGCATGCCTACATATCCGGGAGACTTGACGTAAGCATCGTTGTGCAGCAGCTCAGCCGTCTTCATCTCAACAAACTCCCGGGCTTCATCCTCTCCGAAGAAATCGATGAGTTCTCCGATCGTGGTCCCACTTCCAAACTCAGCATTCCGGAAATACTCCAGCTTCGGGCTCTTAGCCAGCCAGTCTATGACGTCGCCGAGTGTAAAATTCGTCCCGACCGTATAGTTCTTCATATTGTCCAGCAGTCCCGTCTCATGGAGCATGTCCAACAGCTCCCCGATCTCGAAGAGCCCCATCACGTCATACCTGCGGAGAGGCTCGAACTTCGGGTTGTTGCGCAATTGGTACATGACCTCCTCAACGGTCATTACCGCCCCGACCTCTGTCTCACGGATCACCTTCACCGCGTGATGAACCTCATTCTCGGCCTTCACCAACTCAAGGAGCTGTCCCAGGGAAGTCTTGCCGCCGAAGCGGGTGTCCCGCTGTTTCTCAAGCTCCTTCCAGAAGAGCTCCATGGGGAGCGCGTTATAATCCGCCTCGGAATTGATCGCCTCCAGGCCCCTGCTGGAGATGGCGATCTTCTGGATCGGCATCGCGGCCGGCGGCAAAAGGGACTGATACGCTCCGCTGAATACCAGCTCAATCACGAGGAAGATCGGCACCGCCGCCATCGCCATCACCGAATTGGGCATAAAGGAAGAGAGAAGAAAGGCCAGCATATCCGAGGCATAGATCACGAGGAACATCGTCACGGCCAAGTCGAAGGGAACCCATGGAGTGATGAGGCCCTGACTCGGAAAGGGGACCCGGCATATGACAAAGATCAGTATGACCACCAGTGTCTCGGCCGCGCACAGGATGGCCTGGTAGAGCATCGTTGCGAGCACATAGGCGGCGACGTACATGCCGTCCCTCTTATCCCGCCGGATTCCGTTTCTCTCCCTGCAGACGGTCTGGATGGAATTCAGTGCACCAATCCACATCCCCACTGTAACGAGTCCGAACGAGCCGATCAGTGTCCATTCAATCGCCACGTAGAACTTGTTCCGTACCCAGAGCGCCAAAGGAAGGGTAAGAAGAAATGTATAGAGAAGATATCTCCACTCATGCTGAAAAGTGAACCTCCGCAGGAGTCTTCGGAAACACATTCCGATCTGCGGCAGCAGCCCCGGGCGGTAATTGTTCCTCCCCGCTGCCTCCGGTGCCGTCGAAGCAAAAGCATTTTCAGACATGTTTATTCCTCCTCTTTATGTCGCCGGCGTACCTGTGAGCGACCCTCAATAAGGAACGCGGAGCGTCCTAAGTACAAGGCTGTAAAACAGCATTATCCTAACAAAAAACAGGTGGCGAGTCAACGATTAGCAGGTCACTTATGAACCGTTTCTCTGACGTGCCCGCCATTTGCGCCCGAGAAGAAAACCAAGCCCCAGCTCCTCAACATGTCTGTTCACAAATCCCCCGGCCAGCAGCATGTAGAAGATGCAATAGAGCCAGAAGAGGAACAGGGCGATCGTCGCAAGGCTCCCGTAGAACTTTGAGAAGCGGTTAAAATGGTCCACATAGATGCGAAAGGCAAAAGAGAATAAGTACCATCCACAGGTGCAGAATGCGGCACCCGGCATCTGCTCTCTGAACGACCTGTGTCCGGCAGGCAGAAACTTGTAGATCGCAGCGAAGAGGAATTCGGCCAGAAGGGCCAGGATGAGCGAAGTAATCGCTGTCGCTACGGTGCCGGGAATCTCCACACCGGGAACCAGGCTGTTCAGGATGAGTAAGAACTTCCGGCCAAAGATCAGGTAAACCACAAGCGAGAGGAGAATCATAAAGACCGAGGTATACAGCAGGGAGATCAGCACAAGCTTCGGATAGCCCCTGTGATCCTCCACATCATAGATTACATTGAGGGCATAGATTATGGCCGTAGTGAACTGTGATGCAACATATAAAAGGGAGAGGATCGAGACGGACATCGCCACGTCAGCATGAGCATAAGCTTCCCGGACTACTTCTGCCACAAATTCATCCATGGCATCGGGGACCAGGTCCTGCAGAAAGCGGATCAGGCTCTGCACACTCACGCCGTTTCTGGGCATCAGGCAGGCGAACAGCACCAGCATAGGCACTACGGCCATGAAGCAGTAGAAAGCAACGCTAGAGGCACCGGTGCCCGGATGCTTTGAGCCGAACACCTTCAGAATCTTCATCCATTTTTTGATCTTCTTCAAGTCGCTGTTCCTCCTAATGCTCCACACCGCACCCGCGGCGCATCCTCCATCTCCTCCGCCGAAGGCTTAGCGTCCATCTACATAATGCACCCGGCCGGCGTCGTACCTGTCTTCCTGCGGATGTCCCTCTGCCGGATACCCGAGGGCAATCAGCGAAAAGGGCCTGAGTCCCTCCGGAAGCCCCAACGCCTCGGACGCAATCCTCATCCGCTCCTCTACCGGGGCAATTCCGAGCCAGACCCCGCCGAGTCCCAGAGCGGCAATCTCGAGCAGGATATTTTCCGTCGCCGCCGCGAGATCGATCTGAGCGGTCTCCGGAAAGCGGAGGCCTTCCGTCCTCATACACGGAACGATCACTGCTGCGGCTTTCGCCGCCGGCCTCGCGAAGAGGCTGCATTTTGAAAGGGCCTTCTTCGTCTCCTCGTCCCGCACCACATAGAATTCCCAGGGCTGCTGGTTGCCGGCAGACGGAGCCGCCATCGCCGCCCGAAGGAGCTGTTCGATCTTCTCCTGTTCCACCGGAGTGTCCATAAACCGTCTCACACTGATCCGTTCAAAAATACTGTCCATGTTGCTTCCTCCTTCTTTTCTGACGCCGTCTTTAGGGGGCGGCGGCCCCTTTCCGGACCACGAAGCGGTCGAGCGCTGCCAGGATCCCCGGCAGTATGAAGATCACAAGTATCGTGGCCGAAGCTGCTCCCAGGGAAATGCTGAGACAGATCTGGGCAATCGTGGGCTCAATAGGAGAAAACCCGATTGCTCCCGTGACGATCACCATGAAGAGTGCGGAAGTCAGGATCGTGTGAATCGACCTCTGATAGGTCTCCTTCAGGGCTTCCTTTATGCCTCTGTCCCAACGCATTTCCCGGTAGTAATTCGTAAATAAGATGCCGTAATCCACAGTGGCTCCCATCAGGATACACTGCACGATGAGGAGCGCAAGATAATACATCTTGTATCCAAGAAGCCAGGTCGTGGACACCGTCAGGAAGACACCGCACTGGACCAGCAGCACCAGAACCGCAGGGATGACCGCCTGCCGGAAGGTCACAAGCACCACCAGGAAGATCGACGCCGCCGTCAGGAGCGAGATGGTAAGGAACTCCCGGCCAAAGCTCTGCTGCATCTCCAGATTCATCGGGGAATTTCCGATCAGGTAGTAGTGTTCCACTCCGGCTTCCAAAAGCTCTGTCTTCATTTCCTGAAGGAAGGTGATTGTCTCCTCCCCCTCCACCGGCAGGTCTGTGGAGAGCATGACAAGCGAGTATTTCTCTCCCACCATCTGCGCCTTCGCCATATCGAGGAGCCCGCCCATCTCTTCGATGGCGTCCTTTCCCTCCTTCCCTAAGAGGCTGCCGACCAGGGGATTCTTCGTCTGGGTGGTCAGCCAGGAGAACAGCTCCTCGATGGACAGGGTCTTAAGCCCAGGAGTCCCGTTCATGACGCCGTAGACCGCATAGAGCGTATTGAGCGTCTCCGGATTCACTTTGGCGAGAAGCTGCTCTTTGGAATCCTGATCGAAGCTCTCCGCTAGATCCTCCGGCAGATACGCAGCGAAGGCCCCCTGATTGTCCGCCATGCTCCTGATAAACTCCGACAGCTCTTCTGCTGTCATCTGCTTGCCGATCGTAGTGGCATAAGACAGGACAGATCGGACGCGGGGGTCTTCCTCATAGCGCGCAAGGAGTGCCGCGACCTCCGCCTCATGGCCGTTCTCACAGACAAGAACGATCTGGTTCTCTTTCGGGAAAATGTCCGCAATCGGATCCTTTTGGGAGAGCGAATACGAAGTGCCTGCCAGTCCCTCCAGATACCAGGAGCCGAAGAAGAGCAGGATAAAGCCAACTGCCAGAACCCGGCGGAAGCGGTAGCTGAAAGAGGCGAGAGCCGCCGTAGGGATGTGGAGCGAAGGCTTCTTCGTCCGCTCCACCGCCTTGTCAAAGAGGAGAATCAGGCCGGGCAGGGCAACGAACACGCACAGCATGCTCAGCAGCACGCCTTTTGCGAGCACCAGTCCGACATCCTTGCCGATCTTGAAGCGCATAAAGACAAGCATCAGCAGCCCGACAAAGGTCGTGAATCCGCTGCTTGCCACGGAAGGGAAGGCCCTCACCATCGCGTGCTCCATGGCTTTCGAGTTCTCCGCCCACACCGCCTTCTCCTGCCGGTAGCGGTTCATCAGGATGACGGAGTAATCCATAGAAAGCACCAGCTGAAGGACAGCCGCGATGGAATATGTGACCTGGGACACACTGCCCAGGAAAATGTTGGTGCCCATATTGATCAGGACAGCGAATCCGATAGCGGCAAGAAAAAGAAATGGTTCAACAAAGGACCCGCACATCGAAAACAGCACGGCGAGCAGGAAGATGCCTGCCACAATAAAAATGAAGAAAGGGATGGCCATGCCATTGGTGTCGTCATTGCGCACAGTCACTGCCGTGCCCTCGGCAAAGGCCCCCGGGATGCTCTTCTCTATCGCCAGTTCTTCCGGAGATCGGTAGTTGAACTTCGTGCTCAAGGTGAAGAGATCATAGATCTTCCCGGCCTCTTCCTTGTGCCCGCTGTGAGCAGCGGACGAGACATTGGGGATCTCCCGGAGCGCGGCCAGTGCTCTCCCGGCTTCCTCTTCTCCCAGGTTCTCGGCCATTGCGCGGATCGTACTCGCAACGGATAACCCGGAAAAGTTCTCCTTAAGAATGTCGATCCCCTGTTTCATCGGCGAGTCGTCCGGCAGGTATTTCGTCATGTCCGAATTGATGGGGACCCGCAGAGACAGGATTCCGCAGACCACGCTGAGAAGCAATACCGTTAGAAGACATAAGTTCCTTTTTGCTACAATTCCATGCGCTAAACGTTTCATAAATCAGTCCTAATCTTCCTTAACGAAAAGATCCGCTTATGCAGAGCCTTTCGTCTTCCCTATATGCAGTTATAGCTGTTAACGAAAATATCTGCTGCGCAGAAGCTTTCGCTTTCCCCTATATGCAGTGAATCCAAGCAATTGCCTTCGACAGTTCCTAAGGTTAACATGTATAAAGCAGACGCACCCAGCAAGCGCTGAGTGCGTATATCGCAGTATTTCTCCGCCAAATGCCCCAATTCTTAAAAATGTGCCTTCGGCGTCAACCCCGGTCACATGCTTACGCCTCTTCGATGAGATCGAGCAGGTGCTTCGTATTCATCTCCACGCACATCTCGATGAAGCGGGCAAGGGGCACACCGTGAAGCTGTTTGTTGCCGCGGATATTGATGGAGACCGTCTCCTCCTCCGCTTCCTTCGCCCCAAGGACCAGTACGTAGGGATCCTTGTAATTCTTGAAGCGCTTGATCTTCTCTTTCATATTGCTGTCTGTGTAATCCACCTCGAAGCGGATGCCATTCTTCCTCAGAAGCCCGCAGACCTTCTTCGCGTACTCGTTGTGCTCGGTCCGGATCGGTACGACGCCCACCTGCACGGGGCTCAGCCAGAAGGGGAAGGAGCCCTTGAAATTCTCGATCAGGATTCCGATGAAGCGCTCAAAGGAGCCGAAGATAGCGCGGTGCACCATGACCGGCCGGCGGAAAGAGCCGTCCCGGTCGACGTACTTCATATCAAAATTCAGGGGGAGCTGGAAGTCGAGCTGGATGGTGCCCATCTGCCACTCGCGCCCGATGCAGTCCTTCATCTGCAGGTCGATCTTCGGCCCGTAGAAGGCGCCGTCTCCCTCGTTGATCTCATAATTCCCTTCGCCGTAGATGTTGTCGAGGATCCTCTTCAGGGAGGCCTCCGCCTTGTCCCACAGCTCGATGTCACCCATGAAATCCTCCGGCCTTGTGGAGAGCTCCGCTCTGTAGCTCAGTCCCAGTGTGCCGTAGATCTCATCCGCCACGCTCATAATGTCGTGGATCTCTGATTCGATCTGGTCCTCAGTGATGAGGTTGTGGGCGTCGTCCTGACGGAAGAGCTGCACGCGGAAGAGCCCGTTCAGCTCACCGGATTTCTCCTTTCTGTGGATCACATCCACAGTGTTGAGTCTCACCGGCAGGTCCTTATAGCTGTGCTGGTCCCTCTGGTACACCTTCACCGCGTTCGGGCAATTCATGGGCTTCACAGCCCAGAAGTCCTCGCCATCCTCCTGGATGCAGAACATATTCTGGCGGTAGTGCCCCCAGTGGCCGCTGGTCTCCCAGATCTCCTTGTTGTTGATGACAGGAGCGGAGATCTCCGTGTAAGCGTGGTCCTCATGGATCTCTCTCCAATAAGACAGAAGCGCATTGAACAGCTTCCAGCCCCTGGGCAGCCAATAGGGCATGCCGGGAGCAGTGGGGTCAAACATGAAGAGATCCAGCTGCGGGCCCAGCTTCTTGTGGTCTCTCGCCATCGCTTCCTTTACGAGTTCAATGTGCGCCTTCAGGGACTGCTTGTCCGGGAAGGCATAGACATAGATCCTCTGGAGCTGGTCGTTATGCTCATCGCCCTTCCAATATGAACCGGAGACAGACTTGATCTGGAAAGCCGCGCCCATGAGCTCCTTGGAATTCTCCACATGAGGGCCGCGGCACAGGTCCGTGAAGTCCTCACCGGTCTTGTAAATGGTGATGGTCTCGTCCTCGGGGAGGTCCACGATGGTCTCTGTCTTATATTTCTGACCCTTGAACAGCTCGAGCGCCTCCTGCTTAGAGACCTCGATTCTTGCCCAGTCCTCTTTTCTCTTCAGAATCTCCCGCATCTTATTCTCGATCACCGGGAAATCTTCCTGGTTCAACGTACGGGGCAGCATGAAATCATAATAGAAGCCGTCCGCAATCTGCGGGCCTATGGCATACTGCACATGCTCCGCGCCAAAGATCTCGATCACCGCCTTGGCGAGAATATGTGCGAGTGAGTGGCGATACACTTCCAGATACTGTTCGCGTTCCATTTATCTCTTCTCCTTGCTTTGCTCTATATTACTATAGCCGTTAACGAAATGATCTGCTGCGCAGAAGCTTTCGCTTTTCCCTATATGCAGTAAATCTAAGTAATTGCCTTTGGCAATTACTTAGGTTAACCAGTATAAGAACTAATAGTATAACACATTCCGCCGTTCTACACCATAATCTTTATGAGCGGGTCACCGAGAACCGTCCGTCTGACCCACTAGGGCCACCGCCCTTCCTCGGCCAGAAGCTCCATGGTGTCCTTCCAGGAGCCGCAGCGCACCCAATTGCTCTCAAGGAATTTGTCGTCCGAAACTCCGTACCAGGTCTCCTTGTACGCCTTGAACTGCGTGCCGTTGTTCTTATTTGTGTTCCAGTTGTGGGCGGTGGTGACCTCCTGCCTGTGGGCTGTCTTCTCGTCGCTGTTGATCTCCTTCCCGGTGAAAGGATTCACGGGATTTGCGATTGTGTCCTTGACGGCGATGGACGGAACGTCTGCGTTCGTCATAAACTCATTCGACACACTGAAGCCTGTGGCGTTGAAATCCTTCACCATAAGAAGGCAGTCGAACATCTCCGTGTCCAGCTTGCCGTCAAAGAAGATCAGGTTCTTGAACTGACCCAGCTTGTACCCGTGATCCGATGCGATGATGATGCGGGTGTTGTCGTAGACGCCATTTTCCCGCATATAGTCGAACCACTTCCCGAGCTCCATATAGGAGCGCACGTTGACACAGAAATGCTTAAAGCGCTGCCCTGTGCTGTATCCCTTCTTCGACAGCATCTTGCAGGTGACGCCGTCCACCTCGTAGAAGGACTGGTCAAAGTAATCTGAGTTGTCCACATGAAGCGAGAGCTCAAAATCCGGCATCTGCAGGAGCGTGTCATCATGTGTTGATTTGTTCGTAAAGCACAGCAGCGTGTTCGCATCCTCCTCCGTGATCTCCGTAAAGTCGCGCAAGTGGAGGAGCACGGAAAATGCATTCAGGAATGCAGAAGGAACCGCTGTTGTATCCGAGGATGTGTAGTACTCCCCGTCGTTGTAGATCATCGGCTGAAGGATCACCGGAGCGGCCTTCAGGAAGGAATAGAACACAAAATTCCGCTTCTGAATCGTCTCATATTCCGCGAGGAATTCCGGGAACTCCGACATCGTAAATTTGCCGTTCAGATAGTAAGCATGGAGCTGCGGGTATTCATCGAAGATGGACATGTCCGGGATCAGCTTGTACCCGGCATACGGCGGGTCGCACACTGTCACTTCGTATCCCTCATTCATATAGAGAACCGGAAGCATCTTTAGGAGCTCATTCTGCTTGTCCACAAGGAGCTCATCGCTTCGGCGGTTCATCTCCACCGGGGTGTACTCATAGCCGCCGAAGAGGGCAGGTGACCCGTAATTGGTAATCTGTCCGTAAGAAATGGTGTTCGGGTACCAGGTAAAGCCATCGAACTTCTCCACCAGCTCAGGCCGCTGCTTCATGATATACGGGACGTAAGAGCCGATGGCCCGGTCCATCATCAGCACGATGACATTTTTCCCAGTCTTGCTGAGCCGGAAGAGCGGCTCCACCGTCTCATCCTCCACCTCCGATGCACTCGTCACATTGTCCCTGGCGGATATGGCCTTGTTCATCTTTAAAATGCTGCTCCCGGAGAGGACGATAAGGCCGATGATCGCGATCACGGAGATCCTCGGTATCAGTTTCTTCCCATAGCGGAAGATCAGGACGCAGACCACCGCTGCGGCAAGAAGCACGGCCAGATTGAGCAGCTTCTCATTGCGGGAAAATCTGATCCCCTTGTCGAAGTTGAGATTCGTGGAAATGTCTCCGAGATTTCTCCCGAAGAACATGTAGCTGATAATGGCAGCTACAGACCCGGTCCAGTAGAGGAAGGTGAAGATCCGTCTGGTTTTCACTGTGGACAGCAAGTAGAAGATATTGCCCCACAGCAGAAAGAACCCTGCCATGATCACCGTGTTCGACAGGGCAAAGCGGATCGGGTTGATAAAATGCTTCCGGTCCGCAAACTCCCAAGGAGAATCGCTGACCACCGCGAGAGGAATAACGAACCCGATGAGAAGGGTGAGCAGGATCCCCGAGATGATAAAATAGGCGTGGGGGATCGGCACAGCCTCTCTCTTCGCGCGCAGTCCTCCTCTGCGGCTCAGGAAACGGTCAAGCAGGAGCTTCGCCATAGGAAGCAGCGCAGCAAGGAAGATCAGGAGCGCTGCCGCCAGGCGCCGTTTGGATGCAAACACACCTTTCCTCCATAGGAGAAAGAGGAGGCAGACGCCAAAGGCCGCAGTAAGGCACGCGAAGATCTCTTTCGGATGCTTCAGCACCTTGAAGAAGAGATTCTTCACCAGAGAAAAGAGATTGTTCAGGGTCCAGTACATGACGAGTCCCGCGGGGCGGTCATAGAGAAGTACCAGAAAGAGAATGGTCAGTGCTGTCTGCTGAAGCTTGCTGCTGAGAGGTAATCCTTTGGAGTAGATCGCCCCGGAGATCAGGTTGATCACGGTCATGAGAATCGGCAGGACGTTGATGGTCAGGCCGAATACCGTAAGAAGCCCGTCCGGCGCACTCAGATCCCTGATGGGGCCGAAACTCATACCCTTCAGCATCGGGAGCCCGGACAGATATTGATAGGCGGCAATGAAGAAGGGAATCTGCAGCAGCAGTGAGACCGAGCTCTTCAGTGCGTAAAGAGGGTGATAGTTCTGCTGCCGGTAGTAGTTCTGCAGCATCATGTAGCGCTCGTCGCCCTTGAAGGTCCTCTTGATGTGGGTGACCCAGTGCTTCATGGATTCCTGCTTATTCCGCTCTTCTTCCTGTACGGCGTCCGCCCGCCTGTAAAGCGGGAGGATCAGAAAATTGATGATGAGGCTGACACCGGCAATTGCAAGCCCTCCATTATTCAGGAGCTTGTACATCATCATATACAGAACTTCTATGACCAGTACAAGCGGTTTCACGATCAGGTTATAGAAAAAAGCCACTTTGCAGCTCCCCTTCATTTGTAATAAACGCTATTGTAACACCAAGCCCCGCAATAAGTAAAGAATTCATCTTCTTTCCAATTGCAATGAAAGCTCTCCTAATGTATCATCAGTCTTATAGCCGTTAACGAAATGATCTGCTGTGCGGAAGCTTTCGCTATTCCCTATACTAGTTAACCTAAGTAATTTCCTTCGGCAATTATTAAGGTCAGCCAGTAAAGCAGAAATCCACTTTAGACGAGGGTCCGTTATGAATACATCTTCACTTACATATGATTTGGCAGGAAGAATCGATTCAGGCAACGCCGGCGAGGTCAAAGCCGCTCTCTTGCAGAGTATCGACGAAGCAGGAGCCCCCAGCGTCGTCTTTGATGCGAAGAATCTGGTCTATATCTCCAGCGCCGGGCTCCGTGTCATCCTCGATGTGCAGGAGATGAGGAAAATCACAATGTCTTTTATCAATGTCAACTCCGACATTGCGGAGATCTTCGATATGACAGGTCTCTCACGTATCTTTGATGTTCAGAAAGTCATGCGAAGCTGCATTATTGATGGCAGCACGATGCTTGGCAAGGGAGCAAACGGAGAAGTGTATGCTCTGGATGATGACACGATCATTAAAGTATTCTATCCGGGCATCCCATTGGAGGTGATCAAGAGGGAGCAGAGGCTCTCACAGGCCGCGCTGCTTGCGGGAATCCCCTCTGTCATCCCTTATGATACGGTTCGCGTCGGAGATGACCGCTATGGAAATGTCTATGAGAAGCTGGGAACCAGGACGCTCTCCCAGACGATTTCAGAAGACCCCTCCCATTTTGATCACTGGATGGAGCTGTACGCGGACTTGTTCCGGAAGATCCATTCCACATCCGTGGATCTGCTTGGTGTCTCCCATACAAAAGAAATCTATCATTCTTATTTCGACGGGTGCGCGGACTGGTATACGGAGGATGATCTGAATGCCCTTAAGAAGCTGGTGGACAGCATCCCGGAGAGCAATATGCTGATTCACGGAGACTACCACCCGAATAATATCATGGTAAACGATGAGAGACTGATCCTGATTGACCTCGGAGATATGAGCATCGGGCATGCCGCATTTGATTTTCTCTCCACTGCGGCCACCCAGGCGAATCTCGTAGACCTGGATCCGGCCTATGCGGAGATCCACACCCGGATGAAGGTGGAATACATCAAGAAGGGATGGCAGGCGCTCCTCCGGCTGAATTTCCCGGACAGATCAGAAGAAGAGCGGGCGGTCATTGACCGCCAGATCCGGCTTCTGTCCAAGTTGAAGGTGGCCTGCGCCCCGGTGATCGCGAAAGGCATTCCGGAAGAATTGATAAGGAACAGTGTAAACGACGCGAAGCAGAACCTGATTCCGCGCATTGATGAGCTGACAAATGCCTTCAACTGGTAATCCATGCCTGAATGAGAAGCGCTCTTAAGAGAGGCCGGGATTGCAGGGGTGTCATGCTGTGTGAGAGAATTCACCAGGCTGTGAGCACCACCGAAGACCTGGCCTCTACTTCTATGCCCTCAAAGCCTTCCATCTCAGGCTCCTTGAAGGGTTCAAAGGATTCGCCCTCAGCCCGGAAGGCCACATGCCACTTCATGCCGGAAGGGATGATCGGCAGCCGGAAATAGTGCGGCTCCCAATGGGCATTGCACGCGGTATAGATAAAGCAGTCCCGTTCCACCTTATATTTCTCCCTGCCCTCCGCATACAGAAATGCCAGGACAAGACCCGGGTCCGCCTCGTCGAACTGCCAGGGCGTGGTGGAATGGAAGGAGAGCTCCGGATAGCCGGTATCATTGTGCGCAAAATTGAAATCCGCGGCGCGCAGAATCGGATGCGCCTTGCGGAAGGCGATCAGATTCTTTACGTAGGAAAAATGCTCCTGATATTTCTCAAGTTGCTCCCAATTCAGCCAAGAGATCTCATTGTCCTGACAGTAGGCGTTATTATTTCCGTTCTGGCTGTTGGAAAACTCGTCGCCGGAGAGAAGCATGGGCACGCCGCGGCTCATCAGGAGGATGGTCAGGGCATTTCTCATCTGGCGTCCCCTCAGCAAGAGCACCTCCGGATCATCTGTCTCGCCCTCAATGCCGCAGTTCCAGCTCTCGTTGCCATCGGTGCCGTCCCGGTTGTCCTCGCCATTCTTCTCGTTGTGCTTCTCATTGTAGGAGACGAGATCATGAAGGGTAAACCCGTCATGACAGGTCACGAAATTAATGGAAGGTGCCGAACCGTTCCCCCCGTACAGGTCATCGGATCCGCGGATTCTCCGGCAGAGTTCCGAAGCGGCCCCTGCATCTCCCTTGATGTAGCGCCGCAGGCAGTCCCGGTACTTTCCATTCCACTCAGACCACCGGCTCCAGGAAGGAAAATTCCCCACCTGATAGAGCCCGCCGGCATCCCAGGCCTCTGCAATCAGAATGCACTTGCCGAGCACCGGGTCATGGGCAATGGTATCCAGGACCGGCGGATACATCATGGGCGTCCCGTCCGTGTCCCTCGACATAATGGAAGCCAGATCGAAGCGGAATCCATCCACATGATACGAAGAGGCCCAGTAGCGCAGGCTGTCGAGGATGCAGTTCCGCACCACCGGATAATTGCAGTTCATTGTATTGCCGCAGCCGCTGTAATTGTAGTATTTCCCATTCTCATCGAGAAGATAATACAGCCTGTTGTCGATCCCCTTGTATGAGATACAGGGACCGTTCTCATCACCCTCTGCCGTGTGATTAAACACGACATCCAGGATCACTTCTATTCCCTCCTTATGGAGGCTGCGGATCAAGGTTTTCAGCTCATCCGCCTCCATTCCGTAAGGAGCTGCGGCGGCGTATCCCGCCTTCGGGGCAAAGAAACCAATCGTGGAATAGCCCCAGTAGTTCACCAGTCGGCGGCCGTCCACTTCTCTTTCATTCTCAAATTCATCAAAAGCAAACACAGGCATGAGCTCGATACAGTTTACACCGAGCTGCTTGAGATATGGAATCTTCTCCGTCAGTCCTGCAAAGGTTCCCTTGTGCTGCACACCCGAAGAAGGATGACAGGTGAAGGAGCGCACATGCATCTCATAGATCACCAATTCGTTGATCGGCTTCTCAAGGGGTTTATCCCCTTCCCAGGGATAGTCCTCCCGGATGATCTGCCCCCGGTGGGGAAAGGGCTTTTCCGGATCCGGTGTTCTGCCCCAGACACTCCTGCCGGAGATGGATTTCGCATAAGGATCCAGAAGGACATTGCGCTTGTCGAAGAGATATCCTTTCCCGGGATCATAAGGCCCGTCAAAGCGGTATCCGTATTCCGTTGTCTCCACATTGAGACCGAACACCATCATCGTGAAGACATTTCCGATCCGGAATTCCTCCGGGAAAGGAATCTCAACAAATGGGTCCTTATCGTTGTGATGATACAGCACCAGTGTGCAGGAAGCCGCCTCCTTTGAGAAAATGCTGAAGTTCACTCCTTCACCTATAATAGACGCGCCAAAAGGAAACACCCGTCCCACTCGATATTTCAGGTCCTGAATCTTATTTGTCGGGAAACAGTCGATCATTTTCATAAAGACATCCCTCCATGACGCAGCCCGGGATCTGCAGCAGCACGCTATGCTGCGTTGTTCTCCTTCAGCCGGATTTCGGCGATCGCTCCATTTGAAAGTCTGAGGTGGACCGTATAGCCGCCTTCTTTTTCATTCCTGCGCAAACACAATACATAGTCCTTTTCAAAGAGCTTCCAGACAGCCGTCTCAAGCTCCCCAGCAGGAACCCTCAATTCTGCCGATAACAGGTCAACG
>CADCQE010000016.1 GCA_902803505.1 uncultured Lachnospiraceae bacterium
GTCGTAGCTCTCGCCCTTCTTGAAGTAATAGTCCAGAGAAACCGCACCGTAATTTACCACTGCATTTTTGATTGCAGTAATGGCTGCCTCCCTGCCTGCATCCGTCGTCTGGCCGGCCGGGCTCGGCAGTCTCTGGAACCCGGTCAGGTGGCTTGCGGAATCCGTGAGATTCGAAGAGGAAACCGTCAGGGAAGAGCTCGTGGCGTATTTGTCAAATGGCGCCGCTCCGTACCACCTGAGCAAGGTGCTGGCCGCAATCTGGCCATTGCCGCCGATGGAATACCAGGATTTACCGGAAGGGCTCCAGGTCTCCACACCCCCGTGATAGGAGGCATAGCCCAGATGCCCCGCTGAGAAGGCCTGGGCGTTATCCATATCCATACCCTTCATGATCCCGATCTGGCCGCCGTCCAGGGCGCTGTAGGCCCAGCACAGGCTGGTGGCTCCCTGGTTGAGGACATCCGTCACCGTGGAGTTTGTGTACTTTGAAGGGAGAACGCCCGCTCTTGATTTCAGCTTGCGTACGGAAGGAGTGATGGTCTCCGTGTATTCCTCATCTCCCTCGAATACAATGACGCCGTCACTTGCGCTCGCCACCTCAAGGCCGCCCTCCGTGAAAGAATCCGCGCTGACTTGCGCCGGAGCGAAGACTCCGCACGAGACAAGCAGCAGCACAGACAGCAGCAATGCGATTCCGCGGCGCCTCATCCCTTTCTCTGTATTATTTTTCTGAAAATATCTCATAATCATTCAATCATCCTTCTTCAAGTCCCATGCTTAGGCCACGTGTGATCTCTTTCATATGACATGGTCTGTCTTATAATATACGTATGGACATGCCCTTCCGCCACGCCCGCTTTATTATGCAGGAAAAATATGTCCTTTATGTGTAGGAGGGCTGTTCCGCAAGACGGCAGCCCTGGCGTGAGTATACCACATATCCGGGAATCATGCAAAAAGCCTCGGGACGATGCTGCGGTGGGGACGGTTCTTTTTGCGACATTTTATGTCGCAAAAAGAACCGTCCCCACCGCAGCATTTTTTGCCGCGAAAAGAACCGTCCCTACTGCAGCATTTATTGTGGTATACTCTTACTTACACTCAAGTGTTTCCCAAGAGGAATACCCCGGCCCTCTCGAAAGGAGCATAAAGCAGCAGCTATGAAGCGATTAAAACTATTCTGGAAAATACTAACGGAGACGGGTGCGAGCTCATTGCTGCTCTCCTATGTGGTCTTCGTATTCATCGATGCCGCGCTGATCACACTGACCGAGCCGACCTTCACCACCTATAAGCAAGGCCTCTGGTACTGCTATGCAGTCATCTCCACCGCAGGCTTCGGAGACCTGGTCGTCACGACGCTGCTCCCGAGAGTTCTGTCTGTCATCCTCACCATTTACTCCACGCTGGTCATCGCCATCGCAACCGGCGTCATCGTGAACTACTATTCCACCGTCACGAATATCAAGAACAAAGAGACGCTGGACTCATTCATGGACCGGCTGGAGAATCTGCCGGACCTGTCGAAGGATGAGCTCAGGGAGATGGCTCAGCAGGTGAAGAAGTTCAGAGCAGGACAGGAGAACGGTTCTCTCTGACCCACTGGATTAGAGAGAACCGTCCCCATGTCCCACTAAAGCGCAGTGCTTCTTCCTCAGCTCCTCCGCAATCATATACCACCTCTGCACCGTATTCTCCAGCACAAAGTAGTGTCTCACATAGAAGATCAGGACGATCAGCACCCCGTACATAAAGATCAGTGCCAGAATCTGCCCATCCGTAAATACCACCATCCCGACCGTAAACAGCTCGCCAAAGACGGTCATCACCATGACGATCAGATGCACAAGCCGCTCATGCTGCAGCCAGGCCAGCTTCGTCTCGTGCCAGGCCAGCAGATCCCTGAGCTCTCCTTCGTCTGCGGCCTTCTCCATGTGCTCTGCCATATAAGCCTCATGGTCGCGGCACCAGCGCTCCATGTCTACGCCATATTTATAGTTCTTTCCTTCTCTTCTCATAAGCAGTGCTGCAGCCGAATGCTTGCAAAATGTCCGTGAAGAAGCTTCCGTCAGAGCTCCAGTCCCGGGAAACGAATCCTCATATACCCCTTGATGATCTCCACACACCTCTCGAACCCGAGCTTGGAGGAGTCGAGGCAGAGGTCGTAGTTGTGGGCGTCGTCCCACCTCTCCCCAGTGAAGAATTCCGAGTAGGCAGCGCGCTGCCGGTTCGTCTTCTCAATATACTTCTGCAATTCCCGCTTTGACAGCGATTTCTTCTTCGCCGCTTCCTGCATCAGAAAATCCATGGGCGCATGAATGAAGACCCGCACGACATTGGGCCGGTCTCCCAGGATATATCCCCCGCACCGTCCGGCGATGACGCAGGACTCCTCCTCCGAGAGGCGCTCGATGACTTTCGCCTGATAATTAAAAAGATTCCGGTCAGATGTAAAATTCTGGCTCTCCGGCGGGATCAGCGTGCCGTCATAGACCGACTTCGCCACCTGAAAGAGGCGCGTCTTGCGGAACTGCGGATCCGCATTGTTAAACAGCGCCTCGTTGATGCCGGATTCATCGGAAGCGAGCTTTAAGATTTCTTTGTCATAGTAATGAACCCCGAGGTCATTCGCGAGCATTTCGGCGATAATGCTCCCGCCGCTGCCGTATTCGCGGTTAATCGCTACAGTAATAATCTGATTCATAGCATCACTCACCCAAATAAGCCTTCTTAATCTCATCATTATGGAGCAGCTCATCCGCAGACCCGCTGAGCGTAATGCTCCCGGTCTCCAGCACATAGGCCCGGTCGGCAAGCGCCAGCGCCTTCTTGGCGTTCTGCTCCACAAGCAACACGGTAGTCCCTTCCTTCGAGACCTCCTCAATAATGTTGAAGATCTCGTTCACAAGGATGGGGCTAAGACCCATGGAGGGCTCGTCCATGAGCAGGATCTTCGGCCGGGACATAAGCGCGCGCCCCATGGCGAGCATCTGCTGCTCACCGCCGGAGAGCGTTCCCGCCATCTGCTTCGCCCTCTCTTTGAGTCTTGGAAAATGCCCATACACGGATTCCAGGGAAGCGTTCTTCTCGTCCGCGTCCCGCCTCGTGTAAGCGCCTAACATCAGGTTCTGGTACACAGTCATCTCCGGGAAAACGCGCCGCCCCTCGGGCACATGGGCCATGCCCATCGCCACGATCTTGTGGGCGGGAACCTTCGTGATATCCTGCCCTAAGAATTCAATCTTCCCCGACACCGACTCCACAAGCCCGGTCACGGTGTGAAGCGTCGTCGTCTTGCCGGCGCCGTTTGCCCCGATCAGGGCGACCACCTCGCCCTCGCCGACTTCAAAGGAGATCTCCTTCAGGGCCGGAATCACCCCGTATTTCACAGAGAGATCCGTCACTTTTAACATCGCCATGTCCGTAGTCCTCCTTTAATCGTCGCCGAGGTACGCCTTGATGACTTCAGGGTTCCCAAGCACTTCCTTCGTGTCGCCCTGCGTGAGAATCCTGCCGAAATTCAGCACAGTGAGCTTTTCGCATATGCCGGACACGAGCTTCATGTCATGCTCGATGAGCAGGAGGGTGATGCCGAAATTCTCGCCGATGTAGCGGATGTCATCCATGAGCTCCTGCGTCTCATGGGGATTCATGCCCGCCGCCGGCTCATCCAGAAGGAGGAGCTTCGGATTCGTGGCCATGGCCCTCGCGATCTCCAGCTTCCTCTGCTTACCGTAGGGAAGATTTGCGGAAATGGTATCCGCCTCTCCCTCCATTTTAAATACCGACAGCAGCTCCATCGCCTTCTCGTTCATCTGCTTCTCCGTAGAGAAATAGGAGGGAAGGCGCAGCACTGCCGAAAAGGCCGAATATTTGTACTGGTTATGAAGTCCGACCTTGACGTTGTCGAGCACGCTCAGCTGGCGGAAGAGCCGGATGTTCTGGAAGGTTCTGGCGATCCCTGCGCGGTTGATCTCTATCGTGGACTTGCCGGTGATATCGACACCGTCCAGGAGGATCACGCCCTCCGTGGGCTTGTACTCGCCGGTCAGGAGGTTGAATACCGTGGTCTTGCCGGCGCCGTTCGGCCCGATGAGGCCATAGAGCTCGCCCTTCTCCACGGTCAGGTTAAAATCGTCCACAGCCCGAAGGCCGCCGAATTGAATGGACAGAGAGCTAATCTCAAGGAGTGCCATTTAGCTGCCCTCCTTTCTTCGAAACAGTTTCGTGAGGGAGTGGGCCTGAATCCACGCCCTGGATCTCGGATTCCAGTTGACAATCATCATGACGATCAGCACGATGGCATAGATCAGCATGCGGTAGTCCGCCATGAAGCGGAGCACCTCGGGAATCAGTGTCAGCGCGATGGATGCGATGATGGCTCCGCGCGTGGAGCCGATGCCGCCCAGCACCACGAAGACCAGGAAGAGGATCGACATGTTGTAGCCGAACCTGGCCGGAGTCGCGATGAGGGAGGACAGGTTGTGCGAATAGAGCGCGCCTGCGCAGCCGGCGATGACCGCCGATACCGTAAATGCGAACATCTTGAAGCGTGTGATCGGGATGCCGACGGAGCCCGCCGCGATGCGGTTGTCGCGGATGGCCATGATCGCGCGCCCGTGCCTGGAATTGATGAGGTTCAGCACAAAGACCGTGGAGAGGAGCAGGATGACAAATCCAATCGTAAAATTGGAGTCAAAGGGCGTCCCCGTGATGCCGAGCGGGCCGTTGATGATCAGCTCGCCGTCCTCAGCCATTCCCAATGAGGCGGCGTCTTTTAAGGAAAAATGCAGTCCGTTGGCGTCCCGCCCCACATACAGCACGTTCATCAGGTTCTTGATGATCTCACCGAAAGCGAGGGTCACGATGGCCAGATAGTCGCCCTTCAGGCGCAGCACCGGGATGCCGATGAGGAAGCCGAAGATGCCGGCCACAAGCCCGCCGATGAGGATGGCAAAGAGGAAACGGGGGAAGACCCCCATGGACTGCTCAAAGACTTTACTGAAAAATGCACTGGCAAATGCACCGATGCACATGAACCCGGCGTGTCCCAGAGAGAGCTCGCCGAGGATGCCGACCACGAGGTTCAGTGAGACCGCCATCGTTGCATAGACGCACAAGGGGACGAGCAGGCCGTCCATCTGGCTGTTGATCAGGCCCGCGGACCTGAGGATCATAACGATCACATATACGGCAACGATCATCAGGATCGTTGTAAGATTGTCCTTGGAGGTTTTCGTCATATTCTTCATACCGGCCTCCTCACACTTTCTCCTGGACGACCTTGCCCATGAGCCCCGTGGGCTTCACGAGAAGGACGATGATCAGGACGGAGAATACGATCGCATCGGAGAGCTGGGAGGAGATGTACGTCTTGCTCAGGATCTCGATCACGCCGAGCAGCAATCCGCCGATCATGGCTCCCGGAATGGAGCCGATCCCGCCGAAGACCGCCGCGACAAATGCCTTGATGCCGGGCATGGAACCGGTGTAGGGGCTCAGGGTCGGGTAAGCGGAGCACAGCAGCACACCCGCGATACCCGCCATGGCGGAGCCGATGGCAAAGGTCAGCGAGATGGTGCCGTTCACTGAGATGCCCATGAGCGAAGCAGCTCCTCTGTCCTGGGCGCAGGCGAGCATGGCCTGGCCGGGACGGGTGCGGTTGATGAAGAGCTGCAGAAGAAAGACCAGCAGGATGCTGACCGCGATGCACACA
>CADCQE010000017.1 GCA_902803505.1 uncultured Lachnospiraceae bacterium
CTCAGCCGATTGCCTGCCTCGGGGTATTCATTGTCGGCCCGATCGTTGGTGCGGCGCTGGCAGCTGTGGTTTATACAGCACTTGAGAACGACTTGCAGTGAAGCAGCTTGTTGATACAAGCATAACTATGGTGGAATCTGAGTAACAGGATAGACATAAGACAGGAGGAAAGATTATGGCATTAATTCAGTTGAATTCGAGTAATTATGATACCGAAGTGATTCAGAGCTCCAAGCCCGTGCTGATTGATTTCTGGGCCAGCTGGTGCGGTCCCTGCAAGATGCTCTCCCCGGTGGTGGAGGCCATTGCTGAGGAAGTGAGCGATTTCAAAGTGGCGAGCTGCAACGTGGATGACGAGATGGAGCTGGCGGCGCAGTTCGGCGTGCAGTCGATCCCGACCCTGGTCGTGATGAAGGACGGCAAAGAGGTGAAGCGCAGCGTAGGTGTGATTCCTAAGGATCAGATTCTCGCTCTGGTGCGGGAGTAAAAGGAAGGGAAGAATGAAGGGAACAGCGTGTCTGTTCCCTTTCTTTAGGAAATACTGAGAAGTGATTTCAAGTGATCCCCGGATCGAACGTGAAAGGAAGGCTTTTATGACAGACATCATTATTGTAGGTGCAGGAACGGCCGGCCTTACGGCTGCGATTTACGCCCTCCGGGCGGGGAAGAGTGTCCTCCTCTTTGAGGGGGTGGCCGTGGGCGGCCAGATTGTGAACACCCCGGATATTGAGAACTACCCGGGCATCGCCCATACCTCCGGCTTTGAATTTGCAAATGGGCTCCTCGAGCAGGCTAAGAGCTTCGGAGCGGAGCTGAAATACGAGGCGGTGAAGGAGCTGATTGACGAGGGCGCGGTGAAGCGGGTGAAGACAGGCAGCGGCGAGTATGAGGCGAAAGCCGTGATCCTTGCGACAGGGGCTAAGAACAGGCCGCTGGGCCTTGAGCGCGAGCAGGAGCTTGTAGGGAGGGGCATTTCCTATTGTGCCACTTGCGACGGCATGTTCTACAGGGGCAAAGATGTGGCTGTCGCCGGCGGCGGAAATACCGCGCTTGAGGATGCGCAGTTTCTCTCCAACTACTGCAGAAAGGTCTATCTGATCCATCGCCGGGATGCGTTCCGGGGCGATGAGAAGAACGTGGCGATGCTGAAAGAGAAGACGAATGTGGAGTTTGTCCTCAATGCAAATGTCACAGCCGTGACCGGCGAGCAGAAGGTAGAAGGCGTCGAGGTGACGGATAAGTTCAGCGGCGAGAAGCGTCTGCTGGCGGTAGCGGGTCTCTTTATCGCGGTGGGACAGATGCCTGCGAATGAGGCATTTTCCCGGATCGTGACCTTGGATGAGAAGGGGTATATCGCGGCGGGAGAGGACTGTGAGACCGGCGCGGCCGGGATCTTTACCGCCGGCGACTGCAGGACGAAGGAAGTGAGGCAGCTGACGACTGCTGCGGCGGACGGCGCTGTGGCAGGGCTGGCGGCCTGCAAATACATTGATGCTCAGTAAGCACAGGAAATGAGTCAATGGGGACGGTTCTTTTTGAGTCATTTTGCATCTAAAAAACGGAGTCAGATGATCCGTCCCCCATTGACCCGGTCTTGAGGTTTAGCAGATGTCGAAGCAGAAGGAGAAGCTTCAGGCCCAGTTCCACAGCATCACCGCCGAGGCGGATGCCCTGGTCGTGGAGCAGGTGGACGTGGAGGCGATCGGGATTGACCTGCTCCTGCGTTGGAAGGAGCGCTGTAAGCGGGATGCCCGGAACTACGCGAAGAAGGGCTGTTACATGGATGGGAAGGCTCCGAAGAAGAGCGCCGTCCAGAATTATAAAAAGACCAGGGAATACAACCGCCGCTACGAGGAAGCTCTGCAGCGGAGCTCCCGCTACCAGGAGATTATGGACGGGAGCATCGCTGAGAATCCGAATTTCCGCGAGGAGCTGGAGAAGCTGATTGAGCGGGCTGAGAGCGAGAAGCGGAAGGAGGCCCGGAAGGAGGCTGCGAAGCGGCTGCGCAAGATCGCGAAGACCTATCTTGCCGGCATTTCCATGGAGCACTTCGTGGCGGAGCACAAGAAGGAGATCCTGCTTAGAGAGCGGGATATGGCCGATTCTTACATCCGCTCCGACCGGATGTACATCACGGTGAAACGGACTTCGGAGAACGGCCGCGCGAAGGAGCAGACAGAGGAGTTCAGTGCGGACAATGCCGAGCTCTTCTTTGCCCAGTACAATACGCGGGCGATGCAGGAGCTGCTGTTCGGGCATTTTGCGGCGGCGGGGATCTGTGCTTCCTCGGCGCTGGTTGTGCTGCTCTGTGAGCAGGACCCTTTCCTCAGCGAGCTGCTGGCAAGTGAGGACACGGGTGAGGGCGTCGCCTACGCCCTGCAGCAGCAGGCTGCGGCACTGACGGCGGATTTTGATGAGGATGAATTCATCCGTGAGAATTATGACTTCGACCGCATCACGGAGCTCCTGGAGGAGAATCCCTATTATGCGTCGGCGATCCGCGACGGAATGCTGCGGCAGGAGCGGGTGAATATCATTGCAAATGGCATCGCCGATACCATTCCCAAGCATTACCCGGATCTCTTTCCGCTGGCCAGGGCCATGAAGCGGCATTTTATCATTCATATCGGACCGACGAATTCCGGGAAGACTTATGAGGCAATTGAGCGGCTGAAGGAGGCGGAGAGCGGGGTGTACCTGGCACCGCTGCGTCTCCTGGCTTATGAGCAATACGATACGCTGAACCGGGCAGGTGCGGACTGCACGCTGGTCACCGGGGAAGAGCGGCGGGTCGTGGAGGGGGCGATGCTGCGCTCCTCCACGATTGAGATGCTGGATTTTAAGCAGCGCTACGAGGTGGCGGTGATCGATGAGGCACAGATGATGACGGACGACGAGCGCGGCGGCGCCTGGACGGCGGCGATTCTCGGCGTACGGGCGAAGGAGATCCATGTCTGCGCGGCCCCGTCTGCGGAGCAGCTGATCCGGAGGCTTGTAGAGGAGTGCGGCGATACCTGTGAGACGGTCTATCACGAGCGCAAGACGCCGCTTCGCTTTGAGAACACTGTGTTCCAATTTCCTTATGATGTCCGTCCCGGGGATGCGCTCATAGTATTTTCCCGGAGAGATGTGCACGCGGTGGCGGCGGAGCTGCAGAAGACAGGGAAGACCTGCAGCATTATCTATGGGGCGCTGCCCTATGACGTGCGCTATGAGGAAGCCCGGAGGTTCCGGGAGCGGGAGACGGAGATCGTCGTGGCGACGGACGCCATCGGCATGGGGCTCAATATGCCTGTCCACCGGATTGTCTTCCTGCAGACGGACAAGTTCGACGGGTATGAGAGGCGGGAGCTCTATCCCGCTGAGATCCAACAGATCGCCGGGAGGGCCGGGCGCTTTGGCATCTTCGACGAAGGGTTGGTCAATACGCTCTATGACGCACCGATGATCGAGGAGGCGCTGGATATGGTCATCCCGCCGGATACGGAGGCGGTGGTAGCATTTCCCGAAGAATTGCTTCGGATTAATGCGCCGCTGTCGGAGATCCTTGAGCAGTGGGTGGAGATGGAAGTGAGCAAGGGCTTCCGCAAGAATCTCAATGAGAGTGAGATCATGCTGGCGAAGCTCCTGGAGGAAATGTCGGATGACAAATACCTGATCTACCGCTTCGTGACGATGGCTTTTGACGAGACCAATGAGGAGCTGCTCTCGATCTGGCGGGAGATGTTCCTGTGTGAGAGCGCGGGGGTGGAGTTCGACTGCAGGACCTGCCTGCCGCTGCACATCCCCGAGGACGGCAATGCCTCTGACCTGCCGCAGCTGGAGGAGGATTTCCATGTCTGCGATCTCCTGTACGCGTATATGGACCGCTTCGGACATCCGGGCGGGATTCCGGAGCTGCTCGGGGTCAAGGAGAAGCTGTCGATGGCGATGATGAAGATTCTGGAGAAGCAGGAGCTCGCGGGGCGGCGCTGCCGCGAGTGCGGGCGGCCTCTGCCCTGGAATTATCCCTATGGGGTGTGCGAGAGGTGCCACCACAGTGGACGGAGACATCACTCGAG
>CADCQE010000018.1 GCA_902803505.1 uncultured Lachnospiraceae bacterium
CTGCCCCGAAATACCGCTCACGGAGCGCACTGTGGTCGTCGTCGCAAGGCTCATTGCTCCGCTTTACCCCAAAGGGGCAAAGCTCCGATATTCGCCTGTTCCTCCTCTCCAAACGGAAGCGCTTCCGTTTGGAAAAGGAAGAAGGAAATGAGCGGGTGCAATCAGCCATGCTCGATCCGAAGCAAAGGCTTCGGATCGAAGAGGAGAAGCCGCAAGCGATATGCAGTTTTCACGGCCCTTACGCAAACCGTGGAAACGGAATGAGCGCTGCGAGCTTCGACGAAGTGCAGGCTTTCTCAAATCGGAGCCCAGCATTCCGTGCGCGAGGGCCCCTCGCAGGGACGTGCGCGTACAGCGAAGCGGGTCCGGTTTTGGGAGGAGAAAGGCCCGGGAATCATCAAGCGGCTGCGCTGGGCGCGGCCGCGAAGCATTCCCGGGGCTTTTGACGAGGCGGCGCTCGGCGCGGCCGCCCGGCACTCTCCGAGTGCCTCGGGTTCACTGTTTTCTATTTCTGGCCAAGCCAAAAGCCGCCCATTCGGACGGCTTTTGGCTTGGAGCGATCGCCCAAAATCGCTATTCTGGGAAACCGCTCGGTATTCGCCAATTGCAATATCGAAACTTATCGCGAACACTTATATTGAAAACAACGGGATGGATCAGCTTTCCGATGGCCTATGCTTTCAATCCATGGTATTCTTGTTTTTTCTCCACAAGATCATTTAAGTGAAGGATTGAGTCATATCTCCGACGTCCGGGGCCTGCATGCCAGTCGATGTCTCTTTAATTTTCGTCTGCACTTCTTCCCACAGTTCTCGGCTTACGATGTCACTAGTAGTGATAGGAGTGACTTCTATTATGTGGGGTCCTCCTGACAATGGGAACCTTTTGGCTCTCAGGTTTTCATTGTGTTCTCTCTTTCTAATGAGGCTCTCATACTCGTCAGGCCACTTTTCTTTTATTTCATCGTTAATTATTTGATCTACTAGATCACTTTGTTCTGCCGGATACTGGTTCGATAATTCGAGGTATCTTGAGAACACATATTTGACCACCTGTGCTTCACCGGGATTTGTTTCGAGCTTGCCGTAAATCTGATCATAGCCAAAGACCAGCTCCCGATCGGTATCGTAGATTTCATTATTCGTTGCTTCGTGAGATGCTTTGTTAGCCATTGTTCAGACACCCTCTTTCACTTCAAATATAACTGTAACACATCTTTTGCCGGTTGCTTTTGCTCTTTCCAACGTCTCCGGTGCAATGCGCAGCGCGAACATCGGCTATTCGCGCTGGGAACGACGGTTTCGTGCGGTGGCAGTCATTTCCGCATACTGTTCCAGCGTCAGCTCCAGCGCGTCCTCATCAGGTACGACGGGCTTGGAAGCGGCAGTCTTCTCACAAATCTGCGCTTCCGTACTGTCCGTTCCGTTACAGTCCCGTATGAATGACACTTTACTCTTATCTTTTCTTTAGGTATTTGCCCATGCGTAGCAGTACGACTGGGTTCTCGCTGCAAATGGTTCCGTCCGAAGTAGTTCCCGCATTTCTTTTTTTGTGTACCAGCCAGGAACGATCTCCTCAGCGTCGGAGGTGCTTTTGCGGAATTCCCCGGCCGCAACACCAAAAATGCAGATATTTCGCTCATTTGAAAAGCCGATGGCGCTGTAGCTGTTGTCAAGCACATCGTCAATGCGGACCAATGTCAGGCCTGTTTCCTCCCACAGCTCACGCTTTGCACTTTCCTCCGGACTCTCCCCTGGGTCGATCAAGCCGGCTGGGAAATTGTAGATCCACTGTGCCATGGCCATACGATATTCCCGGCTGACCAAGATATGTTCGCCGCTTTCGTCTGTCAGAATCAGAACGACAGAATCAGGCGTCTTGTTTTGCAGATCCTCCAGTGTCTTGATGTCCTTTCCCCGGCTGATGATTTCATAGGTTTTCTCGTTCCCGCTGGCAGTCACATAATCCACGTCGTAGCGAGTGATGAATTTGCCCTCGTGAATCTTCCGGATGCCTTTGAATAACATGCTGTTCTGCTGCCTCCTCAAACCGGATCATGTCCATCGGCCCATAATCAAGTCATGCTAATTCTACAATTATTACAGTCCTTTTGCAACAAGCATCCGCATCGTTTCGGTGCTGTCGCGTGGTTATCGGTACGCTTCCGGGCTGTCTGCTTCAGATATCTGCTTCTTGTCCTTGTATAACCAGTCTTAGGCAGTGGACTGGTGTCGGCGGTGCGGAAGACAACGGTAAGCCACTGCGCATTGCAGTCTGCCATTCGTTGAGATACTGTCCGCTCTGATCAATCGCCGTAACGGTCTTCCTCCAAATTTTCTCCCGGGGCAATGATGTTTGTGAGCTGCACCGGAACAGGCACATGGCTGAACTGAATTGCCTGCCTGACCTGGGCATACAG
>CADCQE010000019.1 GCA_902803505.1 uncultured Lachnospiraceae bacterium
CTTCGAGCGCGGGGTGGAGGACTTTACCCTGGCCTGCGGCACCGGGGCCGGCGCCATCGCGGTGAGCTTGAACGAATCGCTGCAGGTGACCATGCCCGGCGGAACGCTCTCCATCCGCCTGGTAAAAGACGGCGGCATGGTGAAAGAGCTGTACCTGACCGGCCTGACTGAAATCTCACGGTAGACCGGCCTTCTATGCTGCGCACCCGACTTCAGTTTTCTGCCGTTGCGTGGAATCGCGCAATGCCGCCGGTAACAGATGAAGGCATTGCGGAATTTCTGCAGCGGTAGGAGAATCGGAGGAACAGCGTAAGCCCGAACAATTCTCCGGGTGCCGCAAAGCGGAAGTGCGGACGGCCTCTTGCCTTAAGTCTCTTCTGCGCCGCGCTTTTTGTTGGGGAAGCTTTCTTAGTTCTAATACTTCCCACTTGAGGAATTGCGTAAAAGCTTTGAATACAGCTATTATTTCTGGGATTCCAGAACTTTAGCGTATAAAATAGCATATTTCTCCGTTTTGTGGTATAATGTAACTACCAGACAGACAAAAACCCAAAAGGAGATATATGCTATGGCAACCACTTTATCACAAGGAATGGATGATACGCAAGGCCCAAAAGATACAATCCAGCTTTTTCTCCCTGACAGCCGGTTTGCAGCGCCCAGGAGGATAACGGCAATTTAGCAGGGACTGGGACTTGACGTGATCGCCATGTGAAAAAAGTCCAGCACGGTGTTCTATGCGTACAATGGTCAGCAGCTTGATGTCAATAAACTATTCCATGAACAGAAAGCGGCGTGGCCGTTCCAAACATCTGCTTTCTGTAGAAGTAAGCCTTCTCCAGAAGAAAAACGATAGCGTTGTTTCCCGTGTTCCGGCACGTATCGTCTATGTGCAAAGAACAGCAAACCGCAAGGATTTGGCTGCTATTTCTCAACAGATATGGATACTTCAGAGGAGAAAATCATCCGGCGTTATGGTGCAAGATGGAACATCGAAGTCTACTTCAAAACCTGTAAACAGTACCTGAAAATGCGCAAATAATGCAACAGTCCTTCGTTTTACGCATTTACATGCCACCTGGCGATTGTCGCAGTCCGTTATATGATCCTGAGCGTGCGTCACAAAGAGAGCACGGATGACCGAACAATAGGAGAACTATTTTGGCTGTTTACCGCAGAAGTTACAAAAATCAGCTTTGATCTCTCTTTGGCTGACCCTGTCCGTGTTACTGGAAACAGTCCAAGCGTTCTTCCGTATGTCCGATAGTCAGACGGAGGAATTTGTGGCCGGATTCATGAGACGGTTACCGGAGCAGATCCGGGAGGCGCTACAGCCAAATTTGATGGGTAACATAGCAGCATAATTGTATTTGAAAGCTATATCCCAATACCTGCGGCGGAGGTTCAAAATGGCAGGATTCTTTTTCAGTCTGTTCTTTTTCCTTGTACCGTATGCCCTGTGCTTCTCAGCACTGATGTGTGACGGCGGATATGTTTATATGAGAGACCTGTGGCATTCTCTGCCACTCCCTCGCAGGCTTTTGATAGGCCTTATTCTTCTGATGTTCACGACAGTTGTCGTGTACTGGGCTCAGCAGGATTACTATATCTATTACTGGGATTATTCCGGATACTGGATCAAATCGGTTAACCGGATGAAATTCATGCTCTGGCACAGCTTTGGAGAAACCCTTTCAACACTCATAAAGTCTGTCAACGAAGATACCTATAACCTGTTCCTGCCAACGATGATAGCATTTCCGCTGTCTGCGTTCGGCTACACCTTTCCAACCTTTGTGGTGCTTAACTTTCTCCTGTTTCATGCTCCTTCGGCTTTTATTATGGCACTTTCGGCAGTGAAGGGCATCAAGGCGCCGCAGCAGGAAAAGGCAGGCTTTTTTACCATTGCCTTCCTAATGGCGCTGCTCTTCCCAATCTGCTACTATGCCACCTTTCGAGGCTATATTGATGCCGGCTTTCTGCTTTTTGCCTCATCGACCGTGTATCTGCTGGCTGACTATGATTTTTCAAGAGTATCTGTCCCGAGGAATGTTTTTCTTGCTCTTCTGTTTGTGCTTGCCTGGATTTCCAGGCGTTATGTGATCTATCTGATTATCGGTTTTGTCGCCGTTCTGGCGATCAAAGCCGGAGCGGCGTTAACCGGAAAAGCATCGACGATAAGGACGACTGCGATCAATTTCTTGCTTGTCGGCGGAATCAGTCTGGGCATCCTGCTTCTCTTCTTCCGGCCGTTCTTTCTGCATGCACTGCTGACCGATTACGGTACCATGTATAGTGCGTATGATGCCCCTTTCAGAATAAAAATAGCAGGTGTCATCAGCTCTGCAGGATATTTTACCGTCTTCCTCTGTGTTCTTTCCGTTGCTATATGCATCATTTGCAGACGGAACCGCGTGAATGCGGCATGCTGGACAACCATGCTTCTGCTGGAGAGCGTGCTGTTCTGGAAGACGCAGGCGATGGAAAAGCAGCATGTGATGATTCTTTTTCCCCCCATGTATATGCTGTGTATGCTCTGCTTCGATGCGCCGGAGATAAAAGAAAGGGAGGGGAAGAGATGGAAATACCGGGTGAATGCTGCTGCAGGGGTGCTGTGCTGTACACTTCTGCTTTATAACTACTGTTATGCGTTTATTCCGAAGCTTTCTTTTCTTCCCGGAATCCTCTGCTCGTCAAGATATACTGCGCTTCGAAGGGATGACATTCCGCAATTGAAGAAAATGGCGGTATTTTTAAACGGCCTGACAGAAGGGACAGAAGACGAAATCTACATTGTTGCTTCCGGGCCGGTTTTGAATTCGAGCATTATGCAGAACCTTGAACTGCCGTACTACGATAATGCCGTTCCCAGCGCTTATACAACAAAGGACGTCGACCTGCGGGACGGTTTCCCGGGCAGCTTTCTTACCGTAAAATATGTTGTTGCGACGGATCCTGTTGAGCTTCATCTTGCGTCCGGACAGGAAGTTGTAAAGTATCTCTCGGAAGAAGTACAGAATAGAGATTCCTGTATCGGCAGACACTATGAAATGATTCAGGAATTTCAACTGGATCAGGGCGTCCGGGCAAAAATCTATTCGAAAACAAGCGAGTATACCGAAGAAGATCTTCGAAGCATTCGAGACTATTATTCGGCGCTTTATCCGGGACGGAGCGATCTCTTTTCCGACAGGATCGTCCTACCGGGAGAAAACAAAGAATAGCAGCTCCAACGCCTGCCCCGTCGACACGGGGCAGGTTTCCATTCTTCCAAATGACGGGAAATGTATAAGTTAATCGTCAAATACAATACAGACGAGACGTTCCGGTACTGGGGACTTGACGAGAGCATGAAAAAAAGGGTATAGTAAAATTCAAAGATCAAATACAATTAAGAGTTCAAAGTGAAAAGATGAAAGATGGAAGATGAGAGAATAACGGATAAAGGCAGGATCCTTGCTGCGGTGCTGGGAGCATTGCTGCTGACTCTGCTCTGCGCTTACGCCCTGTGGGCCCGGCCGCCGGAGATTCCGGAAGAGCCCGCGCCGACCCCGGCTCCGAC